>JBAYAD010000065.1:0-12107 GCA_041669965.1 Selenomonadaceae bacterium | reverse complement strand
TCCAGTTGTCTGCATTGCTCCCTGTGCGTGGTCTGTCGCAATTTCTGCTGTAAACGCCCCAAGTCCCAGCGTCCCAACAACCGGCGCCGAATTTCCTACTGAAAATCCCTTGAATGATGTTACATCATTTTGATTCGTATCATTGATACGCCGAATAAGCATCGGCTTAAACTCTTCACTCACTGCCGTGTCTTTTTTAAATCCTGTTGTATTACTATTTGCCAAATTATTCGAAATCACATTTGTCCGTGTCGTTTCTGAAACCATCCCTGCTGCTGCTGTATAGAGTCCACGCCACATAACTATTTCACCTCAATGATCTTTTCTACGGAAGTTCTAATTTGTTCCGAATTTTTATTTTTATTCTATTCTATTTGTTTGATTCGACAAAACAAAAGAATCTCCTGCTCTCTAGTATCTTCCCGAACGCAAAGACGTCGGCTTATCATCAAATTTACCCATACATTCCAATGCTTTCCCTGTACCAAGTGCTACACAAGACAGCGGATCTTCCGCAAGATACGTTGGTATCGATGTTTCTTTCTGGATAAGCACGTCAAGACCATAAAGCATTGATCCGCCACCTGTCATAACAATACCACGATCAATAATATCAGCAGAAAGCTCCGGTGGTGTATCTTCAAGAACCTTCTTTACACATTCAATAACCCGTGCCACAGATGCTTTCAGTGCATCACTAATCTGATCAACCGTAACCTGTACCGTCTTCGGCAGTCCTGTCAGCATATCACGCCCACGAACATCCATCGATCCTTCACGGGCTCCCTTAAACGCTGCACCAATCGTAATCTTAATTTCTTCAGCCGTACGTTCCCCTATCATCATATTAAACTCTTTCTTGATGTATGCAATAATTGCTTCATCAAACTTATCGCCAGCAATACGCAAACTTTCGCTTGTAACAATTCCACCAAGACTAATCACTGCCACATCTGTTGTACCGCCGCCAATATCAATAACCATTGAGCCACATGGCTCTGCAATATCAAGTCCTGCCCCAAGAGCTGCTGCAAGCGGCTCTTCTATAAGCTGTGTATGTCGTGCACCGGCCTGCTCTGCAGCTTCCTGCACAGCACGCTTTTCTACTGTTGTAACGCCCGACGGAATACAAATCATAATGCGCGGACGAAAAACAAAACTGCGTCCTACAACTCTTTCAATAAAATGACGCAGCATACTTTCGGTAATATCATAATCAGCAATAACACCATCACGCAATGGACGGATTGCTACAATGTTTCCTGGTGTACGGCCAATCATACGTCTTGCTTCTTCACCAATGGCAAGTACGCGATTCGTATCGCGATTAACTGCTACAACGGACGGTTCTCTCAACACAATTCCCTTGCCTTTTATATAAACTAAAACATTGGCGGTCCCTAAATCAATCCCAATATCCATTGACATTCCAAACATATTTTTAAATTTCCCCTTCCAAAACTTCTATAAGCTTTTCAGCTGTAAAAATTATCTCTATTTAATTATACAACATAATCTGCAATAATGTATGAAAAAACGCTGTAAGCTTACTAATATAAAAATCATTTCTCGATTTACGATAACTTTTATCCAATATATAATATATAATACTTTAGATCGCTTTACAATAGTATTCTAAAAGTATTCTATATGATTTTAATTTTTCGTAAAAATTTACTAATTTTTTCATTATTTAAAATAATTTTGTGAAAAATACTTCTTTTTGTCGATCGTTGACATTTTATTTTATCGGTGTTACGATTAATGCGATTTAGAGATATATTTCACATACTCAACGAAAACAGGTACTTGTAAAAGTTCAATAGAGAAGCCGGTTTAAGTCCGGCACGGTCCCGCCACTGTAACGGAGAGCGTACTGCATAATGTCACTGGGATAAAAGTTCAGCTTTCCCGGGAAGGCGCAGCTACGCTATGATCCGAAGCCAGGAGAACTGCCTGTTTTAACAATCACCGTCAGACCTACGAGCGATAGGAAGGAGATTTTATATTCATTATTCTGCCTATTTTGCTTATGTAAAATAGGTTTTCATTTTGCCAGTACGATAACTATCGTGCCAGTAAAATCGGTTAATCATTAGTTTTATTTATAATCAATTTGAGGAGGTTTTTTATCATGATCGTAAACAAAGGTAAAATTGTCGTTATCGGTACCAGCAATGTAGGCTCTGCTGTGCTCAACAAATTAGCTGACTTTCAGCTTGCTTCGGAAATTGCCCTCATCGATATCAATGCAGACAAAGCAAAGGGTGAGGCTCTCGATTCCAGCCATGCAACGTCCTGTATCTACAGCACAAATATTGATATTCATTGTGGTACTTATGAAGATTGCAAAGACGCTGGTATTATCATTATCACTGCGGGTCCCAGTATCCGTCCAGGCGAAACACCCGACCGTCTGCGTCTTGCAAACACAAATGCAAAGATTATGCATTCCGTTATGTCCGAAATCGTTAAATACACAAAAGAAGCTATGATTATCATGATCACGAATCCGCTTGATGTTGCAACTTATTATGTTTCAACAGCTTTCGACTATCCTCGTGAAAAGATTATTGGTACAGGAACACTCCTCGAAACTTTCCGTTTCAGAAGAATCCTTGCCGACAAATATTGTGTCGATCCAAAAAATATTCACGGCTACGTTCTAGGCGAACATGGCAATTCCGCTTTTCCTGCATGGAGCACAGTTGATATTGCGGGTCTTGGTCTTGATAACCTCGACGAATACTTTCATCATGCTGAAAAGCTCGACCGTAAGGCTGTCGAAGACGAAATCGTTAAAGTTGCTTACGATGTAATCAATCTTAAGGGCTTTACAAATACAGGTATTGCTATGGCAGCCTGCCGTTTCGTAAAATCAATTCTTTATGATGAACACACAATTCTCCCTTGCTCTGCTGTACTTAATGGTGAATATGGTATTAAATCTGTAGCCCTCAGTATTCCACGCATGATCTGCTCATCGGGTATTGTTCGTTCGTTTGAAATCTATCTTACAGACAAAGAGCTTGAGCTTCTCCAGCAGTCAGCAAAAAGTGTCCGTTCTGCTCTTGACGGCTGCAAATAAGCTTATTCAGCATAAAACAACCTTCCTCTACATGCGCAGAGGAAGGTTGTTTTGTTTTTTAATCATTTATTATATTTTAGAAAACTCTTTTTAACAGGTCTTGCATTCATCGTAAAGACCAGCTTTTTTAAGTACACGAACAACTGTTTCACCCATATGTGCTACAGTATCAGCAACTTCGATGCCAGCCGCATTTAGTGCTTTGATCTTATCTGCTGCTGTTCCCTTGCCACCAGAAATAATTGCACCCGCATGGCCCATACGTTTGCCTGGAGGAGCCTGGCGACCACTGATAAAGCCGATAACTGGTTTTTTCATATTCGCTTTAATCCATTCAGCTGCTTCCTCTTCGGCATTACCACCAATTTCGCCGATAAGCATAACTGCTTTTGTATCATCATCTTCATTAAAAAGTTCAAGTGCATCAATGAAATCTGTGCCCTTAATCGGGTCACCGCCAATACCAATGGCTGTTGTTTGACCAATATGTGCTGATGAAAGCTGGAATGTCGCTTCATATGTAAGTGTTCCTGAACGTGAAATAACACCCACATGACCTTTTTTATGGATATAGCCCGGAATAAGTCCAATCTTACATTCGTCCGTTGTAAGTATCCCTGGACAGTTTGGCCCAATCAGACGAGTTTTCTTTCCCTGCATATAGCGACGTACACGAACCATGTCGAGTACTGGAATATGTTCCGTGATACAAACAACAAGATCCAATCCTGCGTTAACACCTTCAAGAATGGAGTCAGCTGCAAATTTTGCCGGTACATAGATAACAGATACCGTAGCACCTGTAGCTTCAACAGCATCCCGCACGGTATTGAATACAGGTACACCTTCAACCTTCATACCAGCTTTTCCTGGTGTTACACCGCCAACAATCTTTGTTCCATAAGCAAGCATTTGCTGTGTATGGAAGGTTGCTGTCTTACCGGTGATTCCCTGTACGATAACTTTTGTATTTTTATCTACCAAAATTCCCATGATTACGGCCTCCCTCAGGCATTCTTTTTAGATTTTTCTACAAGTTCAACAATCTGTTTTGCACCATCTTCCATAGTCGGAGCCATGATAACTTCTGGTACATTTGCAGTTTTCAGGATTTCGCGGCCCCGTTCAACATTTGTTCCTTCAAGACGAACAACAACAGGAACACTCATGCCAACGATTTTCGCTGCTTCAACAATACCAGCTGCGATAACATCGCATTTATTGATACCACCAAAGATATTTACAAAAATCCCTTTTACCTGATCGCCTGCAAGCATAATTTTAAAAGCTGCCGCAATCTTTTCAACAGTAGAATCTCCCCCAACATCAAGGAAATTAGCTGGTTCCCCACCGTAGAATTTTATAATATCAACAGTCGCCATAGCAAGACCTGCGCCATTTACCATGCACGCTACATCACCGCCGAGGTTAACGTAGTTAAGTCCTTCTTTTGCCGCTGCTCTTTCTTTTGCATCTTCTTCTGATTCATCGCGAAGTTCTTCAATGTCCGGATGACGATAAAGCGCGCTTTCATCAAAATTCAGCTTTGCATCAAGCGCAATGACTTGATCATCCTTTGTAACAACAAGCGGATTGATTTCTGCAAGTGAACAATCCTTGCCAATGAATGCATTATACAGACATCCCATGAGCTTTGCAACCTGATTAACAACTTCTTTGCCAAAGTTCATCTTAAATGCCATTCGCTTTGCCTGGAATGGTGCCAGCCCTATAAGCGGATCAATGAATTCTTTAATAATTTTATCCGGCATTTCATCGGCAACTTTTTCGATTTCCATACCGCCTTCTTCAGACCCCATCATAACAACCTGTGCTGTTGCACGATCAATGACAAAGCTCAAATAATATTCTTTTTTTATATCAGAGCCTTCTTCAATAAGCAGACGATTAACTTTTTTGCCTTCCGGCCCCGTCTGATGTGTTACAAGTGTTTTTCCAAGAATTTCCTTTGCATACATCTTTACTTCATCAATCGATTTTGCCAACTTGACGCCGCCAGCTTTTCCACGGCCGCCCGCATGGATCTGTGCCTTTACAACACATACCTTAGAACCAAGTTCTTTTGCTGCACTGACAGCTTCTTCTACTGAAAATGCTGGTTTGCCATTTGGTACATTGACACCATACGATCTTAAGATCTGCTTACTTTGGTATTCATGAATATTCATAGCCTTGCCCCCCTGTTTGAATTGGACCGATTCTAGTATTATTTAGTATCATTTGTTCCTGTTCAACAAGTATTATTTTATACTTTTTTCTTGTTTTCGTCTACTATTTATTTATAATAATATAATTTATTTCTTTTATAAAAAAATTATGCATATTCATCATTCCGGTTAAATTGCTATAAATCATTCTAATAATTTATCTTAAAATAACTATAACTAATTGTGAATAATGCCTTTATTTTGTTTACTTCAAGAAGCTTTTGCATTATAAAGAAGTTCTTTGAGTTTCCGCATTTTCTCTAACAATTAAACAAGCAACGAAGCTGTCATTTTATATGACAATTTTTCGTTGCTTGCGTATTGCTCTTTATTCTATTTATGTTCTTTATTATAAGCTTCCAGTTTTTCTGCTGCTGCCTTTAGCATAACCTTTGTGATTTTATATGGTGCGTGTTCTGTATCCTGATTTTTTTCTGTTGTACAAAACACCCGATCAATTTCGTCCTGTGTTGCCTCGATATGTTCAATCCCTGTTGGCAAACCGACTTTTTTACAAAAATCATAAACGCGCTCAAATTCCTGTTCTTGTTTATCACAGAGAAGCAAAAGCAGGACACCGTAAATAACAAGCTCTCCATGCATATGACAGCGTTTTGCCTGCGGCAGTTCCGCCAGCTCAGTAAAGAGCGTATGCGCCATATGACCATTATAGTCATATGCAGCGAAATTTGATACCATACCGCTTGATACAACAATTGCCAGCATAACCTCTTCAAACGCTTCACTTATAATACCTTTTTTATTATCTTCAATCGCCTGTGCACCATATTCAAAAATTGGCTCGGCGCACATCCGGCTCAGAGCAATTCCCATTGCATCTGAATGTGCAAGTTTTGCCCCGCGCGATGATATATTCGCTTCATAATATTTTGCCAGTGTATCACCAATACCCGCAATAAGATACTCTACAGGAGCCTCTATAGCAATACGACTGCAAAGGAATACATGTATCGGCGGTATATCGGAAAATGCCAGCTCCTGAAAATGCCCTTCCGCATCATACATTGATCCAATGCTCGCAAAAGCTGCACAACTGCTGGCAACTGTTGGGAACGTAAAAAACGGCTTATTCACTGTATGGGCAAGCACTTTCGCTGTATCAATTGCCTTACCACCGCCGACAGCAAAAATCATATCCGCATCATGGACTGCCGGATCGTGACTAAGTTCCATGACATTTTCATAAGAAGCCTCACCACCGAACAAAATAAATCCCGTAAACTCAAGCCCTACACCTTCAACGGCAGAAATGATTTTTTCCTCCGCTTTAGCAATTGCCGTACGTCCGCCTATAACAACAACGCTTTTCCCGTAACGCGGGCAAACCTCACGAATCTTTTCATATGCTTCCCTGCCAATCGTATAATCCGGAAAAACCATTGTATATCTGCCGCTATCTTCCACTTTTATCTCCCCTTTGCCGTCACTTGACAAACTTCGCTAATGATACCTTTTGCCTTAGTATAGCATAAACACTTTAAAATTTCTACGAAATCACACACACTTTATTACCAATGAACAAAGTATTCAAAAAAACAAAATAATTTTCTAGATTTAGACAGCCCGTTGATTTAGAAAGAAAAAGCAGTCTTATGCTGAGAATTATATTTTATTCTCAAGCAACATGACTGCTTATTTTTCTACCCTGAAATTATTTTATTTTTTCTGACCATAATAAGCATTTTTACCATGTTTTCTAAGATAGTGCTTGTCAAGAAGCTTTTGCTGCATTGGTTGTAATGTTTTGTTAATTGTTATAGCAGTATAGGCCATAAACGCAACTTCTTCCAAAACAACGGCTTTCTTTACTGCCGAAATAGGATCAGCTGCCCAGGCAAACGGACCATGCGAATAGACAAGTACGCCAGGCACATCCATCATATTCTTCCCAGCAAAGGTCTCAATAATGACTTTACCTGTTTCTTTTTCGTATTCACCCTCAATTTCAGCATCGGTCATTGCCCGTGTACAAGGAATCTCACCATAAAAATCATCTGCATGTGTCGTACCAAACGCCGGTATCCCATGACGCGCCTGTGCCCAGGAAGTCGCATAGCGTGCATGTGTGTGAACAATACCACCCATTTCCGGGCAGGCCTTGTAAAGTTCAAGGTGCGTTGCCGTATCCGAGGATGGATTGTATTCACCTTCAACGATCTTGCCATTCATATCAACAACGACCATATCCGATACTTTCATCGTGCTGTAATCTACACCTGATGGTTTGATAACAACAAGACCTTGTTCCCGATCTATACCTGACACATTACCCCAGGTGAATGTGACCATTTTATATTCCGGCAGCATCATATTTGCTTTAAAAACTTTTTCTTTTAATTGTTCCAGCATAGTATTCTCCTTCTATATTATTTAAGTTTCCAGGCAATATCTGCAAGCATAAGGCTTTGCTTGAATTCCGGAATCTTTGTGTCTTTTGTAATATGAACGAACTCAATACCCATTATTTCAGCCCAATCGGCAAGCTGTTCAGCCGTCACACTATAGCTGATAACACTATGATGTGCACCGCCAGCGAGTATCCATGCTTCTGCAGATGTTTCAAGATTTGGCATTGGCTTCCACATAACACGAGCAACCGGTAGATTTGGCATCGGAAGAATCGGTTTTACAGCTTCAACATCATTAACGATAAGGCGCATACGTCCCCCCATATCAATAAGTGTAGCTGTGACTGCCGGGCCGGCCTTGCCTTCGAATACAAGCCGTGCCGGAGCATCCTTGCCGCCAATTCCCAGTTCATGAACTTCGATTTTCGGCTTTGTCGCCGCAACACTTGGACAAACCTCAAGCATATGTGCTCCAAGAATAAGACTTTCGCCCTTATCCGCATAATTATACGTATAGTCTTCCATAAGTGCAGTACCCTTATCATTACCCTGCGCTATGATTTTCATAATACTCGTAAGCGCCGCAATCTTCCAGTCGCCTTCCGGTCCAAAGCCATAACCCTGAGCTGTAAGATCCTGGGTTGCAATACCCGGCAGCTGCTCCATACCAAATAAATCTTCAAAATTGTTGACGAAAGCATCGAAATCACCTTCTTCAAGAAACTTTTTCATAGCAGCTTCCATTTTCGCCTGGTAGCGAACCGAAGCAATGCAATCTGTATTCATAGTATATTTTTTTTCATAACCGGCCATAACGATATCAATTTCTTCTTCGGTTACAGCATTAATACATTTCACGAGATCACCGACTGGATAGGTATTGACAGACCAGCCAAGCTTGATCTGAGCTTCGACTTTGTCACCTTCCGTTACAGCTACATCACGCATATTGTCCGAGAAGCGCGCAACCTTGAGTTTTCGGCTTGCCATAACCCCGATTGATGTACGCATCCAGCCGGCAATCTTATTCTTCACCTGTGCATCTTCCCAATAACCGACAACAACCTTGCGCGGCAAGCGCATGCGCGTGCCAATAAAACCATGTTCCCGATCACCATGTGCTGATTGATTAAGATTCATGAAATCCATATTAATACCCTCATTGGGGATTTCACGATTGAACTGTGTATGCAAATGAAGATATGGTTTCTGCAGCTTACCCAGTCCGCGTATCCACATTTTTGATGGCGAGAACGTGTGCATCCACGTAATGATGCCTGCACATTTTTTATCATAGTTGGCATCTTCAATGATTTGTTCAATCGCATCCGAAGTTGTTGCAACCATTTTGTAGATAATTTTTGCCGGAAGATCTCCCGATTTATTCAAGCTATCCGCCATTTTCTTTGCATGATCCGCAACCTGTCCAAGCACCTCTTCACCATAAAGATGCTGACTGCCAACAATAAACCAAAATTCTGCTTCACTTAAAGATTTCATAATATATTCCTCCTCATATAATAAGTTTTGTAAACAGATATTCATCAGCTTACAAAGCCCTTAACCTATTTCTATTTTCCCTGTTTTACTTCTATTTTAAGAGCTTTCAGGCGTTTCATCGCGTCATTAGCACCACGACCAAAATAATCGTGCAAAATATCATATTCTGCATAAAGCTTATCGTACACGGCTGCGCTTTGAGGATTTGGTATATACACCTCATCGCGAAGATTCCCCATATCGCGTGTTGCCTGAAAAATATCATCATATCCACCGCGCTGTTTGCCTGCTGCTACAGCACCAAAAATTGCAGCACCAAGTGCCGGTCCCTGTGCAGAACCAGCAATCCTAACCGGCAGATTAATGACATCCGCATAGATCTGCATTGCCATCGGATTTTTTTGTGAAATACCGCCTGAAGCATAGAACTCTTTGATTGGCACACCACTTTTATTGAAGGTTTCCACAATCTTGCGTGTGCCATATGCCGTTGCTTCAATAAGTGCACGATACATTTCCTCCGGTTTCGTCTGAAGTGTCATTCCAATCATAAGACCTGTAAGATCGACATCAACAAGCACCGATCGATTGCCATTCCACCAATCAAGCGCGATAAGTCCTGATTCGCCCGGTACAAGCTTGGCCGCAAGTTCTGTAAGATACGAATGAATCTCTTTGCCTTCTTTTGCTGCTGCCTTTTCGTACTCTGCCGATACACAATTTTTCACGAACCAGGCAAAATGATCGCCTACGCAGGACTGTCCGGCTTCATAGCCATAAAATCCGGGCATAATGCCATCTTCAACGACACCGCACATTCCCGGTACAGATTTTTCTTCTTTACCAAGAAGCACATGACAAGTTGATGTCCCCATAATACCCAAAAGTTTGCCTTCGCTGTCAATTTTCACTGCCGGAATCGTAACATGTGCGTCAACATTGCCAATAGCTATGGCTGTTCCTTCTCTAAGACCTGTAAGCTTTGCTGCTGCTGCCGTTAGTTCACCAGCTTTTCGGCCCAGTGGTGTTACAGGACAGCTGAGTTTTGTTTCCGTTACATTTTCAAGACGCGGATCAAGCGCTTTGAAAAAGGCCTTTGATGGATAGCCTTCTTTTTTATGCCACATCGCCTTATAGCCGGCTGTGCAGGAATTTCGTGACTGTACGCCCGTCAACTGCCAGATAATCCAGTCCGCAGCTTCAACAAAATAGTCCATCCCATCATAAACTTCAGGCGCTTCAGCAAGAATCTGCCAAAGCTTTGGGATTTCCCACTCAGAAGAAATCTTTCCGCCGTAGCGTGCGAGCCATTTTTCTCCCATTTTTTTTGCAATCTCATTAAGCTTATTTGCTTTATCCTGTGCTGCATGGTGCTTCCATAGCTTCACATAGGCATGCGGATTATGCTTAAATTCAGACAAAAAACAAAGCGGCGTTCCATCTGCTTTAACTGGAAGTACAGTGCATGCCGTAAAATCCGTCCCCACACCAACAATATCCTCTGCCTTGATACCTGTTTCTTGTAAAAGTCGGGGAATCGTATGAGACAATACATCCAAATAGTCCTGCGGATCCTGTAGTGCCCAGTCTACACCCAGCTTTGTTCCATCCGGCAAAGTTTTATCCATTACTGCATGGGGATAATCATAGACACAGCTGCCAAGTTCTTTCCCAGTCCCTATTTCTACAAGAACCGCTCTCCCCGAAAGCGATCCGTAATCCACGCCTACTGCATACTTTGGCATTTACTATCTCCTCCTGTGTTTTTTAGAATTTGATAATGTCATACAATATCAATAAATATATCATACATTTATATCTTCAGTATACTATTACTCTTCTTTTTTTTCAATACCATTTTAAAAATTTTGTATATTCTTATATTTCTGATTCATCAACAAGACTTTTTACACACAAAAAAAAGAGAAGCACCCCTTATGGATTCTTCTCTTCAGCAGTTTTTATTTTTTCGTCAAATCCTTCACTGAATCCCTTTCGATCAGCTTAGGCTTAAATTTCACAGCAGCATCGCAATGCTCACGGCGAAGCAGTTTTAAAAGATTTTCAGCTGCTACACGCCCCAGTTCTTCCTTGGGATGTTCAAACGTCGTAAGCCCGACCCTGCCCATTGTCGCCAAATACGAATCGTCAAAAGAAATAATTGACATATCGTCCGGAATACACCTGTCATTGCGCTCCATTGCTTCCATAACACGCAACGCAACTTGATCATTGTAACAAATAATCGCCGTACAGCCCTGCAGCCGACGGTGTAATCTCTGCTCAAACGCAAGTGCAGAATCATCATCAAGGTCCATATCTTCTGTTGTAAACCATATGATATTTTCTTCCTGCAGCGGCATCTTATGTTTCGTCAGCTCACTAGCATAGCCCGCATAACGCAAATGACCCTGACTATCATCCGACTTAAATATACCTGCAATGCTTTTATGTCCCTTTTTTAATAAATAATCGACCGCCGCCTTACCACAGGCGTAGTCATCCATTGCAACCAATGGAAAACTCATTCCCTGATAACCTGCATGAAAAAAAACGCAAGGCAATCCCTGCCGCTTAATCTTATTATACAAATCTGTATTTAAATTTGGCAGCCCGCTCTTCGTCGGTTCAATAATAAGACCATCAATACCCTTCTCCAGGATAGATTCAAGTATGCTTCGTTCATTTTCAGCTTTATTATATGTAATCGCAAGCTGCATAGAATATCCGTTTTCTGTCAGCACACCATCAATTCCACGAATAACACAGGGGAAAAGATAATCGTCCAAATATGTCGTAATCACGCCAATGTTCATTGTAACTGCCCGCTGTACAATGCAAGTAGAGGCTACATAGGTACCACTGCCGCGCCGTCTTTCAAGAATACCATTGTTTTCCAGTATACTTGTTGCCTGCCGCACC
>JBAYAD010000064.1:0-12249 GCA_041669965.1 Selenomonadaceae bacterium | reverse complement strand
CTTTTGTAGGCATAGATACCAATATGTTTATAAACTGGAACACCTGTATCGACACGCGGATAAGGCATAACGGACCGGGAAAAGTAAAGCGCATAACCGTTTTTGTCCGTAACGACCTTAACGTTGCCCGGCTCTGCCTGTTCTTCCTTACTCATTGTCGTCATGACTGTTGCCATATGCAGTTCTTCTTCTGTATCAAAAGCTGCAGCAAGATCATCTATAACTTTTGGTTCAATAAGCGGCTCATCGCCCTGTACGTTAATAATGAGGTCAACATCCGGATAGGCCCCCGCAACTTCTGCCAGACGATCGGTTCCTGTCGGATGGTCGGCCGACGTCATCATAACTTTGCCTCCACAATTCTGCATTGCATCGTAAACACGCTTATCATCCGTTGCTACAAGTACCTCTGATGGACGTTTCGCCAAGCAGGCACGTTCATAGACCCGCTGAATCATCGGCTTGCCCGCGATATCAGCCAAAGGTTTCCCCCTTAGTCTTGTTGAGGCATAACGTGCCGGAATAACACAAAGTATTTTCATGAATATATCTTCCCTTCCTTTACAATTTAATGTTTAATCTTCGCTTCGAGACTCTTCGTGAGAAGTTCCTTAAATTCCTTGTTACCCGCTTCAAAAGTAACTTCTACACTGATGACAAAAACAGGAATTGGACGCTTTGCCTTCATGATACCATCCGGTATCTTGACTGCATCCTTTTCCGTAATAACGATTGCTTCCGCTCCCTGATTTTGTGCCTGTTGGAACACGTCCATCATTTCCTCATTGGTATAATCATGATGATCCGGAAAGCGCAGGCTTTCAACAATTTCAGCTCCGATATCACCGATTGTTTGTTCAAACGATGCCGGATTGCCGATCGCCGATACAGCCATAACTTTTTTATTTTTCATATAAGAAACATCAATACCATCACCCGCAATATCCTGATACCAATCACTGATTTCAATAAAGCAGCGCGGTAAATGAATGCTCTCAACAACAAGTGCATGGTCATTATACTGCCCGACGGTATCCCGAATATGCTTGCAGGAGCCTGCCGCTGCCTGATCGACTTTCGTCATGAGACAGACATCCGCCCGATCAAGATGCGACATGGGTTCGCGCAAGGTACCACGCGGCAGCATATAACCATTACCAAACACATTGACTGCATCAATGAGCAGAATGTCCATGTCACGGATCAGCTGCCAGTGCTGATAACCATCATCAAGAATTGCTACCTCAGCGCCAAAGTGCTCAACAGCATAACGGCCTGTAACAGAACGATTCGGACCAATAAGCACCGGTACATTCGGCAAATGTTTTGCAAGCAGAAACGCTTCGTCACCCGCTTCTGCTGCTGACATATAAAGTTTCTTTCCGTCTGATACGATACCAACTTCACCGCGCCACTTCGCACGATAGCCACGGTTTAGTATAACGACACGATAGCCCATATCCCTTATATCACGAGCGAGACACTGTGCTGTAGGTGTCTTTCCTGTACCGCCTACAGTGATATTTCCCAAACTAATGACATGGCAGTCAAGACTTTTTCGTTTCAGTATACCATGTTTATACCAGGCAAGCTTTAGATTTACGAGTCGTCCATAAATAAAAGAAAAAACATAGAGAACCGATATAACGACTTTTGGCAAAATACCGTGTTCTTCCTTGCCGTGAACCAGCTGAAATAAATACGTCTGGAAATTTTCTATCTTTTCGGTGGATTTTATTGCATGGGCACCTTGATGCTGTTCAACATCATCCAGCATCTTATGCAGAATAACTGCAGATTTACGTGATGCACCTTTATTTTCTTTTACAATCGTGAGCGTTTCCTGCTCCATTTTTTTACGACGTATATCATCACGGAAAAGTGCCAACACTTCCCGACTAAGTTCTTCCTCATTGTTTACCGTAATGCATGCATTGCGCTTTGTAAAGAGCACATGTGTATCTTTGAAATTGAACATATAATGTCCCACAATAATTGCCTTACCATGTGCTGCCGGTTCAAGAATATTATGTCCGCCATGCTGAATAAGACTGCCGCCGACATAGATGACATCCCCAATGCTGTAGACTTTACCCAGCTCGCCAATCGTATCAAGAATCACTATATCATGATCTGATGACGGTGATTTCTGAAGATCCGTACGCATTCGCGCTGTAAACCCACGATTCTTACAAATCGATACAATTTCATCTTTACGCAGTATATCCCGCGGCGCAATAACGAGCTTGATGTCCGGGAAGTTCTGACGCAGTTTCTCATAAGCCTTCAAAACAAAAACTTCTTCGCCTTTGTGTGTACTTCCGGCCAAAAAAATCTTTGTCGTATTATCAAAACCTATTTCCTGCAAAAGTTTGGTTTTTTCTTGTGGCAATACATCGGTATAGGTTTGATCAAATTTTGTGTTTCCGGTAACCGTTACGAGTTTCGGATCAGCTCCGAGACGAACAATATATTCCGCATCGATATCGGACTGCATCGCAAACTTCGTCACCGTACCAATCATATCAACAAGCAGGCTGCGCAAATGATGATAGCGCTGAACGCTCTTGTCACTGATCCGTCCATTAACCATCATGACCGGAATATGGTTTTCTCTGGCTGCTTTCAGGAAATTTGGCCAAAGCTCCGTTTCTACCGGCAAAAACACTCGCGGACGTACCTTTCGCAGAATGTAACCCGGCAAAAAAGGCAAATCAAGCGGATAATAGATAATCGTATCAGCGTCCTTCATAATACGATTTGCCATAGCATAGCCACTGTTCGTCACAACAGATACAAGAATCGGGCTTCTCGGAAATTCCTTGCGAAATTCCTTAATAAGCGGACTTGCTGCTACGATTTCACCAACCGACGCAGCATGTACCCAGATGCAATTTTTCTTCGCGACCTTGTCAAGCGCATGTTTTGGTAAAAATCCAAGACTCTGCCGGATACGCTCAACAAATCCTTTTTCGCGTATTGAGCGAGCCATAAAGGCCGGGATGATCAGAATCACGAGCAAAACGGCCGCTATATTATAGAGTAGTTGCATACTGTTTCCCCTTTTATTTATGCTTTCTTTTTATTAAACTGAATGTTATAGAGATTACTGTAAAGACCATTGAGGGCTAAAAGCTCAGCATGTGTACCATGTTCACTGACATGTCCGTTATCGATAACAACAATTTGATCCGCTTCAAATATCGTTGAAAGCCGATGGGCTATAACAAAGGACGTACGACCAATCATAAGACGATCAAGCGCTGCCTGAACAATTTTTTCACTTTCAGTATCAAGTGCCGACGTTGCTTCATCAAGAATAAGAATGCGCGGGTTCTTCAGAATCGCCCGGGCAATTGCAATACGCTGCCGCTGCCCACCGGAAAGATTAAGTCCCCGCTCACCGATCTTCGTTGCATACCCATTTGGCAGTTCCATAATAAATTCATGGGCATTGGCATCCTTTGCTGCATCAATAACTTCTTCATCGGTCGCATCAAGACGCCCATAACGGATATTTTCGCCAACTGTCGTGCTAAACAACATAGTTTCCTGTGGCACAATACCAATTTGATTACGCAAAGAATCAAGCGTAACGTCACGAATGTCGATACCATCGATTTTAATGGAGCCTTCCGTTACATCATAAAACCGCGGAATAAGGTTGGCAATGGTTGACTTACCTGCACCACTCGGACCGACAAAGGCAACCATCTGCCCCGGTGCAGCCTCAAGTGTAACATCATGCAGTGCCAAAATACCTTTTTTGTATTCAAAAGATACTTTATCAAAGGTTACTCTGCCATCAATTTCCGGCAGTTCAACTGCATTTTCCTTATCACAGATCTTTTCTTCAAGGTCAAGAACTTCAAATACACGATCCGCTGCCGCCATGGCTTTCTGAATGTTTCCATAAACCCTGCTGATACGCTTAACCGGATTGGCCAGATTAACTGCATATGTAAGAAATGCAACAAGTGCTCCGGCTGTCATTGTCCCATTGACAACTTCATAGCCGCCAAACCAGACAATAAATGTTACAGCAACCGCCGAAAGGAATTCCACTGTCGGTGTCAGAAGCGACATGAGCTGCACATTCTTCATAGCGGCCTGGAAGTTCAGTTCATTCTGATTTTTGAACCGTCCGATTTCATACTTTTCCCGAACAAAGGACTTCACAACACGCATGGAGGAAATACCTTCCTGCAGCAATGATGTGATGTCTGCCATACGTTCCTGAATAAGCGTACCATTTATCTTGAGCTTACGGCCAAACACCTTCATTGCCTGTGCAATAACAGGTATCGTAACGAATGTCAAAAGACTGAGCTTCCAGTCCAGATAAAACATCGTGCAAATGGAACCAATAAGAATAGATCCTTCCGTAACAAGCTCAATAAGGCTGTCTACGAGAGCACTTTGTAAAGCGGCTACATCGTTTGTGATATAGCTCATGATTTCACCTGTCTGACGTTTATCATAATAGGCAAGCTGCATTTTCTGGAACTTACGATAAATTACATCTCTTATATCTATAATAACACGTTGACCGATAAAAGACACGAGATAGGTCTGTCCATAATAAAATATTCCGCGAAAGAAAAAGACCACTACAATGCCGGCTGCAATCGCGTTAAGCATCTCCAGATCTCTATTCGCAAGGACATCATCAATAATGTCCTTAATAATCCATGGCACGTACAGGTTTGCGGCTGCTGCCATAATGATACAAACAATTGCAGCCGCCAGACGCTTTAAATACGGTTTTATGTAGACCAACAGGCGTTTGTAATTATTCATTATTTATCCTCCGATAGTTTCTGCTTACAACGGTCTGCCGTAGCAAGTATGAGATTGGCCGCTCGTTTTGCCGCATGCGGTGCACCGAGCTGCTCACGTATCTTCTTTAATTTTTCTTTTACACATGCGGCTTCATCGCGATCACGATAAAGCCGCAGCGTTTCATCAGCGATACGTTCCGCCTTTACCTCATCCTGCAAAAGCTCCGGTTGTATACGCTCACCGGCAATAATATTCGGCAAGCTGAAGTTTGGCACATGAATAAGCATTCTGCCAATAAAATACGATATAGGCGACATTTTATAGAGCACTACCGTTGGCAGTCCCATAAGCGCAGTCTCCAGAATAACCGTTCCTGAGGTTGCTATTGCCACATCACAAAGATTCATGAGATCATATGTACAATCTGTTTTAATCTGTACGCGGACACCAGATTTTTGAATGAACGTTTCAAGCAAATCACGTGAAACACCTGGTGCCGCCGGCAAAAAAAACTCTGTCTCCGGCTGCTTTACAGCAAGAAGTTTCGCTGCTTTAAGCATTTCCGGCAAAAGCAGCATGATTTCCTGCTGGCGACTGCCCGGCAGAAGCAATACGTTATATTTTTTCGGATCAAGCGTAAAATATTTTACTGCCGCTTCACATGTCATCGATGGTTTAACCGTGTCGACAAACGGATTCCCCACAAACTCTATAGCAGCCCCGGCATCCTTATATGCCTTTGTTTCAAAAGGGAAAATTGCCGCAATCTGCACTGCAGTCTCAGCAACCATTTTTGCCCTTCCTTTGCGCCAGGCCCAAACGGATGGAGGAATATAGGAAAACACAGGAATCCCCGCTGCTTTTGCCCGCTTTGCAAGACGCCAATTGAAGTCAGGGTAATCAATAAGCACAAGTAAATCCGGCTTTTCCCGCTGCATCGCCTGCAATAAAGCATCGCGCAAGCGAAACATCCGGCGCAAATTGCAGAACACTTCCCAAAATCCCATAACGTTATAATCCTGCATGTTACGGCAGAGCTCTACTCCGGCAGCTTCCATCTGACTGCCGCCAAAACCAATCATTTGTATATCCGGCTCAATTGCCCGTAATGCCACAGCAAGTTCAGCGCCATGCATATCGCCGGAAACTTCACCAGCCGAAAACATGATTTTATGCATCTTTTCCCCTCCTTCATTTTTATTTTATTTGATCATCTTCTGGCAATCACGAAAGCAGAAAAAGACGCGAGGATACTTCTTTTCAAGTAGTATCCGCCGCGTCTCATAAGTTGTGATTACATAGCAACAATCGTTATATCGTTTGTTTCAGCCAAAGCTATCACTTTTTCTCTTTCGACGACCAAAGTCTTACCCGCTTCTATAACAAGAGCCGTTGCACCAACTTCCACCATTGCTTCAATGGTCTTTAGACCAATCGTCGGCACATCAAAACGTACATCCTGTTCTGGTTTAGCAACTTTGGCGACTACAGCACCACCGCAGGCCAGCTGTCCGCCCCGCCGTATGCAGGCATCTGTCCCCTCAATCGCCTCAAGCGCCATAACAGCAAGATTCTTCACAACAGCGGTCTGTCCTATATCAAGACCACCAATCTCTTTTGCCATGCGAAAACCAAACTCCATATCTTTTCTTTCTTCGGGCGTAGGTTCCCGCTTCGTTATCGTTCCGCGGGACGGCATAAGCATACGAATCAATGAAGTTTGATCAAATGCCTGCAAGCCTTCTGAAGCAAGCTCACGAACAAAAACCATCATGAGCGTATCATCACTGCGATCCGGCAGAGATACAATAAGCTTCATCATACGTGCGTCCGGTTTATCATGTGCACCGTTAAAAAGCATTTCCTTGGTCACTTTACCAAGCATAATGACTTTCTTTATTTCATTATCCTTAAAATATTTCAGGATTTTTTCCAAATGAGCAATACTAATATCCACCTGATCTGTTACATTCTGCTTAAGTTCCACATCCACACCATCAAGAAGTGCTACAGCAAAAATACTATATCCCATAGATCTGGCAGCTCTGGCACATTCCACCGGCAATCTGCCAAGACCGGCAAGCAGTCCTATCTTTTCCATGTTCACCCTCCGAAATATTAATTTATATCCAATTCTATAATAAATCTATTATAAGTCCATCTTAGTTCTTAGTCATTCTCGCGGCGGCCGCGACAGATACCACGCTCTGCATTGCGCAGGAAGCGCAAAAAATGTTCTACTTCTTCACAAGAATCGACATCCTGCTCAATCATGGAAATCGCCTGAGTAAGACCAAGTCCCGAACGATAAAGCAATTTATATGCTTTCTTGATGTTACGGCGCGAATCAATTGGAATGCCTGCACGTGACATACCAACGCTATTAAGCCCGGCTACTTTTGCCGGATGACCATCGACAATCGTATAAGGAACAACATCCTGGACAATCTTTGATGCACCACCGACCATTGCATTGCGGCCAATCTTTACAAACTGATGAACGCCTGTAAGCCCTCCGATAACCGCTCTGTCTTCAACAAGAACATGACCTGCAAGCGTCGCTGCATTTGACATAATAACGTGATTGCCAACGATACAGTTATGTGCAACATGTGTATAAGCCATCATAAGACAGTCATTGCCGATACGTGTTTCTTCGCCTTCGCCAGTTGCACGGTGCACCGTTGCGCATTCACGAATTTTTGTGCGATCGCCAATAAATAAATATGATTTTTCACCAGCGAACTTGAGATCCTGCGGTTCTTCACCTACAGAAGCTCCCTGAAATATCACACAATCTTTACCAATGCTTGTCCATCCTGTAATGACTGCATGCGGACCAATCTTTGTACCTTCACCGATTTCTACATTTTCACCAATAACAGCATATGGACCAATTTCTACATTTTTACCAATACGAGCGCCCGGATAAACTACAGCGGTTTCATGTATATATGCAACAACTTTATTGTCTGTTTTCATGTGTTCCAACTCCTTTAACTTGCCTTTATGGCTTTTGTTTTGGCAGTATATCGTTGCTTCTTTAATATAGTCCAGTTTCATCTCTAAACTCTGCATCGAATATATCGCCAAAATCGGCTGTTTCACCATATTTATTCCGGGTTATCTCTCTTTTACATGGTATAATGACAAAAAATCATATGTTTTCTCTTTTTTTCAAAGCAAATGTAAAATCTCCCTGGGCTGCAAATACATCACCAACAAAAGCTTCCGCATGAAGTTTACCAAAATCACCACGCACCTTGAGAAGTTCCGCTTTCATAATTAATTGATCACCTGGTACTACCGGACGTTTAAATTTTACACTTTCCATCGCACCAAAATAAGCAAGTTTTCCACGATTTTCTTCCGGATAAAGCATAGCAATGCCACCAACCTGTGCCATCGCCTCAAGAATAAGCACTCCTGGCATAATTGGATTTCCCGGAAAATGTCCGCGAAAATGCGGTTCCATAATCGTAACATTTTTGATACCAACAGCAGACTTGAAAGGCACTAGCTCGATAATCCGATCAACAAGAAGCATCGGCGGACGATGCGGTAAAATTTTCTGAATTTCATTTATATCTAAAATCATGATATTTCCTTCTTCCTCTAAAATGATCTTCTATCGTTCCTCTGTATAAGCAGCTGTAATCTGTTTTGCCAAACGTGTGTTGAGCTCATGACCGGATTTCACGGCAATCACATGTCCACGGACGATCCCGACAAGACGAAGATCCCCGATAACATCAAGTATCTTATGGCGAACAAGTTCATCCTCATAACGCAGCTTGTTGAGCCATCCATTGTCATTATACACAATGACGTTTTCCATCGTCCCCCCAAGACCCAGTCCCATCTTGTGCAGTGCCTCGATTTCGTCTTCATAAGCAATCGTACGTGCCGGTGCTATTTCTTTGTTATAAACAGCTTCATCAATAATAAAATCTTCATATTGGATACCGATAAGCCGATGTGAATTCAGCGAAGTGAATGTCACGCGAAAACCATCATACGGCAATACCATGATAAATCGTTCCTTATCGTCAATACGATATACTTTATCGATAATAATTTCCCGGCGCGGCTTTTTCTGCTGCCTTTTCCCCGCTTTTTGCAATAGTTCAAAAAAAATGAGTGAACTGCCATCACCAACCGGCGGTTCCTCTGCATTCATCTCAATATAGCAGTTATCAATGCGTGATGCATGAAAAGCGGATAACAAATGCTCAATCGTGAAGACCTTGATGTTATCCTGTTCGATGGTTGTTGCACGTATCGTTGACGTAACATTCGCAGATATGGCTCTGACATGTGGCTCTCGGGGAAGATCTGTACGAACAAAAACGATGCCCGTATCGACCGGAGCCGGCTTTAACATAATTCTGACCTCAAGACCAGAGTGCAGGCCAATTCCCGTATATGCTGCGTCTTTCGCAATTGTCGTTTGGTACTGCATGAAAAAAGTCCCCCTGACTTACTACCTCAATATCTTATTCTACAAAAAATTTGCCTTTACTGCAAGTGTTTTATCATATCTTCTATTTGCGGACAGATTTCCAACGGTCGTGCAGCCAAAACCATTCCTCCGGATATTTGCGGATATGGTCTTCAATGATTTTCGTCAGTACCGCTGTTGTCCGCCGGATATCCTCATGTTTGTCCTGTGTTTTTTCAACAAAAACAGGTTTATGAATAATTAATGTATGTGTTCCGTCTTCATTTTGTGTGATAAAAGTCGGGAAAATGGGCGCAGCCTTAAACCTGGCCAAAGATGCCGGACCCTGTACACAATTTGTTACACGTCCAAAAAATTCAAGAAGTATCCCATCATGGCGGCTTGCGTCCTGGTCCATAAGCAGACCGATGATCCAGCCTTCTTTCAGCATACTGAACATTTCTCTGACACCCGTCTTGTACGTAACATGCATACCAACAAGACGTCGATAGTCGTTGATAAAGCGATCCAGCCCAGCTTCTTTCTGCTTCATTGCGACACCGACAATCGGGAAGCCGCTCAGAGCCAATGCTGCCCCAAGAAGTTCCCAGTTCCCACTATGTGCTGTCGCAATAATGCCGCCACAGCCAAGTGCCAGACCTTTTTCCATATTTTCACGGCCTTCGATCTTTACGTATTTTTCTATATGATTCTTCATGACAGGAAAACGCATGACCTCAATAAACATGGACCCAAAACGTGTCCAGCTTTTTTTGGCAATGCGTTCTGCCTCCTGCCCTGATACTTTCAGGCAGAATTGTATCTGGTCTTTTGCCAGGCGCTTGCGCTTTTGTGGTACAATCGGCCATGTCAATGTACCCAGAAAATCACCTAAACTGCGGCAAAAACCAGCAGACAGCAAACAAAATATTTTACTAAAAAACAATGCAATATAGTAAGACATTATAATACTACTCCATTTCAATAATAATTATAGGTAAGGCCAACAAAGCTTTTGCCGTCACGCAGACCAACATCAGCTTTAAACCCAGGTGAAAGTGATACTCTCAGACCATAGTTCATTTTGTGATCTATGCGTTCAATAAAAACTGACGTATCAGGAAATCTTCCCACGGCAGTTTTTGGCATAAGCCGTTTTTCAACTGCAGCAAAAGCACCATCATAGCGGCCACTGCCAACACCTGCATGAACACGAACTCCCCAGGGAAGCCCCTTGCTTGTCACTACATAAACAGAACGATCTCTCACATCACCAATATCATCGATACCGACAGCAAGACCTGGTGTAAATACGCCCTCCTCGCGCAAGGCGTATTTAAGATTCACTTGTACATTCTTTTTATCCTGTTTTTTTTGCTGACGTACGCTCATCTCGATACGCCTCATTAGATTTGCTCCAAAAACAACCGTATTTTCCTCATTAAGATGATACCAGCCCAGATGATACTGTCCCGGACGCAATACATCAGCAGAGGGTGTATCAATATTTCCCGTTGTCCCCTGCATAGTAGGTGCTGCAAAAACATTTGATGCAGTGCACAGACTGCACAGAATAAGGCTAAGAATCTGCTTTTTCATTTACTTTCTCCTTAAAAGAAAATCATACAGACTTATAAAAAAGCGGCAAAGCAGTCAGCTTTGCCGTACAATTTCATTTTTTGCCTTCAAGCTGCTGCAAACGTTTTTCCAAAGCACGAATACGCTTGCTCATATCCGGCAAATGCTTTATAGCTACTTCCGATCGCAGCCACTCCTGATGCGGTCGAGCCGGAAATCCTGCATAGAAGATGCCTTCCGGTGTATCATTTATAAGTCCGCTGCGTGCAGCAAAAACTGCATTTGAACCAATATTGATATGTCCAACAACACCAACCTGCCCACCAAAGGTTACATTTTTCCCAACGGTCGTTGAACCAGCAATACCGGTTTGTGACACGATAAGGTTGTTTTCGCCAACCTCGCAATTATGCCCGATATGAACGAGATTATCAATTTTCGTTCCCTGGCGGACAATGGTCGACCCGGTTGTTGCCCGATCGATTCCGACACTTGCCCCAATCTCCACATCATCTTCAATAACAACATTTCCCACCTGCGGTACTTTTGTATGTTTTCCGTCTTTTGTTATAAACCCGAAACCATCTGCACCAATAACTGCAGAACTATGTAAAATAACTCTGCAGCCAATTTTGCAAAATTCCCGTACCGTAACACTGGAATAAATCAGACTGTCATCACCTATTAAAGCATACTGCCCAATATAGGTATGCGGATAAAGAATAACATTATCCCCAATTTCAGCATTATCATCAACAACAGCAAATGGCATAATTGATACATTTTTACCAATTCTTACATTTGCTCCGATATATGCCTGATCGCTTATACCACGACGAATGTTGATAGGTAAGGTAAAGACCTCCAGCAGCTTCGTAAAAGCCGTGCGCGGCTCAACAACACGAATTGCCGGCAAATCAAAGCTTTCAATCGTATCAGGTATAAGCACTGCCCCCGCCTGGCAGTGCTCTGCTTCCTTAAGATGCGGCTCAACAGCAAAAGTGATTTCTGTCGGACCTGCATCATTTATATTCGTTACACCGGTAATTTTAATGGATGGATCGCCCATAACTTCACCGTTTACAAGTTGAGCAACTTCCTGTAATGTTTTTTGCATGCTTTTATCATTCCTTACTGCAATTTTTGGATAACCTCATCCGTAATATCAATACCACCCTGTACTACGCTCTTATCAGCGCCTTCGTTATCAAGGACAACATCAAGCTCCTTTGCCTTGACAATATCAGCTACAGCTGCATCGACTTTCGTCTTAAGCTCACTACTATAACGCTGCTGCAAACCTTGTATTTTTGCTTGTGCCTTTGTTTGTTCTTTTTTTAAATCTTCTTTCGACATAGACGTCTGATCTTTCGCAAGCTGCTCCGTATTTTCTTTATTTGCCGCTGCAAGTGCTGCATTTCCTTCATCGACAATTGACTGTATCTGCG
>JBAYAD010000063.1:0-12287 GCA_041669965.1 Selenomonadaceae bacterium | reverse complement strand
CGTGTCAGCTTGAACATGCGTCTGGCTGATGAGTTGGAAAAGGCTCGACTCGGTGAGGCTGAAGGGGTTTTGCTTTTTATTGATATGGATGATTTTAAGACTGTAAATGACACATTTGGACATTCAGCAGGTGATAAGGTGATTGTTGCTGCTGCCCAATGCCTTAAGAAAGCTTTTGATGAGGGAGCGTTTGTTTCCCATATCAGTGGTGATGAGTTTATCGTTATCGTTTCAGGAAACGCAACGATAGAAAAAGCAACTCAATTAGCTAGGCGGGCGTTGGCAAAACTTTGCCGGGAATATGATGTGGTGGAAAAACAAATACAGCTGTCTGCAAGTATTGGCGTGGTTTTGTATCCACAGCATGGTGATATGCCAGAAGATCTTTTGAAAAAAGCGGATGCAGCTATGTATGTTGCCAAAGCGGCTGGCAGAAATTGCTGGCGGTTTTTTGAACCGGAGTTGTTGAAAAAAACCGCTGAAGATACGCTGTTAATCAATAGTTTACGGCGGGCACTGCCGCGAAATGAATTTTTCCTACAGTATAAGCCCCAAATGACAGCAGACGGTAGAACTTTGGTTGGCTTGGAAGCACTGCTGCGTTGGAATAGCCCCGAGCATGGTTTTGTGTCTCCGGCGCGTTTTATTCCATTGGCAGAGAGAAGCAGACTTATTGTTGAAATTGGACAATGGGTTTTTGTGCAAGCTTGTTGTTTTGCAAAAAAGCTTGCAGATAGGGGTAAGAGCAATCTTCGTGTGGCAGTCAATATATCGCCGCGGCAAATTAAAGATGATGATTTTGTCAGTCGTGTTCGTGCAGTTATTGAAGCCAGTGGTATTTTGCCAGAGCAAATTGAACTTGAAGTTACGGAAACTGTGCTGATGGAAAATTTAGATGACGGTGTCCCTAAACTTAGAGAACTTCAGAAGGATGGAGTTAATCTTGCACTTGATGATTTCGGGACAGGTTTTTCTTCTTTGACTTACTTGCGAACATTGCCAGTGAATTGCCTGAAAATCGATAAATCTTTTATTGATGGAATCGCTTTTGATCAAATGCAGATGCGATTTGTTGAGTCTATTATTAATCTTGGACATACGTTGGAAATGGAAATTGTCGCTGAAGGAGTGGAAACAAAAGAGCAGTTGGAACATCTGGTCAATTGCCGTTGTGACTATATTCAGGGGTACGTCTTTAGTAAGCCGATTTCTGAGGAAGAAGCACTTGAGTTATGTCAGGGCTTTAGTTCATCGGCTAAAAAAGAATAAAGATGATGCGGGTACAGCTTACTTTGTCCCAATTGCTTGCAAAATAATTTGCAGCAATTGGGATATTTATGCTTTTATGTATAAAATATGTTATTTTAGAATTAGTATAAATAAAAATCGCGAATTATTAGACAATTGTTATCAATTGTGTTATACTATAAGCAGAGATAACTCAATAGAAATTTATTTAAACCCTTTTTTACTATGGTCGTAATTCTCTTGCGAATACGATGCCCATCGTTGGGGGTTTTTTTGTTGTCTAAAAATCAATTAACCCAATATAGATCATCAATAATATGCGTTGATCTGTATTACCAGCAGGTTCATATATCTGCTCATTTTATCAGTGGGTTTTAATGAAATAGATATCGATTTCATTTTCTAAAGCATTGGTAATAAAATACAGACCTAGCGCATTGCTTGCTATAAAAGGTACGAAAGAGGAGAGAAAAAGAATGAAACAATTTGGCTTACGTATTTTACTAATGCTGTCGTTAATCATAGGTACAGGCGCTGCTAGTGCTTTTGCACAAAATGCTAGTGATAATGATCCTGTGAATCTGACCATAGAACAATTTTCCGGAAATGATTTTACATTTCTTAATTTACCATCGGATCAGAAAACTGTCGGGTATGAAATTTTTACAGTAAAACAGGCAGAAGCATGGGATCGTTCATATCCAAGTGATTTTTCGGGACATGTTGGCAAAGAGGTAACGGTAACTAAAACGGTATGGGTTCCGGAACAGAAAGAATATTTAGTATATATGACAG
Source organism: Selenomonadaceae bacterium (assembly GCA_041669965.1). GTDB lineage: Bacteria > Bacillota > Negativicutes > Selenomonadales > Selenomonadaceae > UBA1792. The sequence goes on along the minus strand of JBAYAD010000063.1, from coordinate 10,244 downwards.
TAAATGACACTGGCGAAAAATTGGCTGAACCAACGAGAAATGGCCAATTAGCAAGTCTTGTGCTAAGCGATGATTTAGCAAAAGCAAAAGAAAAGTTTTTGGGCAAAACCGTTTATCCAAAAGTTCGTGGGTTGATTGGGCTTAACAGTGCAGTAAAAACACCTATTTTAATTGGCAGTCCGGTAGATGTAGTTGATGTAATTGCGGGAACGAATGCCCAAACACCTATTTCTTTAATTGTGAAAGTAAATGGAGAACAGGCGGTTCTTCCTATCGCTTATAGTTGGACAAATCTTCCAGCAGCAAGCTGGTCAAATACGGCTGCTTGGAAGGAATCTTTATTTCTGAAGAACCCTAGAAAACATTTAGGCTGGTCTCGTTCTGTTTGGGAAAACGTTGACAAAGCCAATGTTGTAGAAGGTATGACAAAAGATCAAGTCCTTTTGAGTTGGGGAAAACCAAACTTTACAGAAGATAATGGTACAGTCTGGACTTATGGGAGAAAGATACTTACTTTTTCTGAAGATAAAGTTAAATCCATCGAAGTTGAAAGTGAGTTTAAAAGTTTAATGAGATCCCGAATGAACAGAGTTACTGTAGATCAATAAAACTTATTGATTCTGAAATAAGCGTACAGGTGACTTTGTGTTGATTGACAACTTAGCTTAGTTCTATGATAAATGTTGTAGTTTTGAGAAATCGAAGCTGCAACATTTTTTATTACTTTGCAAAATAAAGTTATTTTACACTACGATTAGACAAATGAAGATAAGTTCTATCCACAGATGCATTTTTTGTTACAAATAATTTATTGATAAAATTATTGACATCTGTAATTGAAATGTGTACAATAAAGTTAACAAATATATTGTACACAATTTAATTGTACACAATAAAATACAAAGATAAGTTATACGGAATTTTAGAAAAGCAATATAAGAAAGGCGGTATGTTTATGGGAAAAAAGCATAAAGCAATTGATATCATTATCATTGGTGGGGGAATAGCCGGACTCACAGCGGCACTCTATACTGGTCGGATGAAACTTACAACGCTTGTTCTTGAGTCTGAGCTTATTGGTGGACAAATCGTTAATGCGCATGGTATTGAAAACTATCCGGGATTTGCCTCAATCCGAGGCGATGAACTCGTGGCAAAAATTCAACAGCAGGCAGAGTCGTTTGGTGCGGTAGTTGATGAGTTTGATAAGATTGTTGCAGTAAAGCTCACGGGTACGGAAAAAATTGTTGAGACAGAGAGTATGATTTATGAGCCTGGAGTAGTTATTATAGCTTCAGGGATGACAAGACGAAAGCTGATGCTGGCAGAAGAAGAACGTTATCTTGGTAAAGGGATTCATTATTGTGAGCTATGTGATGGTCATATGTACCAGGATAAAACAATTGCTGTTATTGGTGGAGGGAATGCTGCATTGGATGCAGCCAATTTTCTTACGAAATATGCAAAAAAAATCTATGTAATTCAACGTTCTGCAGCACTCGTGGCGGATTTGATTTCACAGGAAAGACTGCGGAAAATTCCAATGGCTGAGGTGCTGCTTAGTACAGAAATTCGTGGATTGAAGGGTAATAAAGTATTGGAAGCTCTCCAACTTTATGATAAGGCTGGCGATCGAAGCTATGATTTGGCAGTGGATGGTGTGTTTGTTAATATTGGTGTAATGCCGAATACAGCAATGTTTGCTGAAACGATTACGCTTGATAAAGCAGGTCGTATTATTGCAGGGGAAGACTGCCATACAAATTTAAACGGTGTGTTTGTCGCTGGTGACGTAAGGACAAAGCTAGTCCGTCAGCTAACTACAGCAGCGGCAGATGGAACTGTTGCTGCGATTATGGCGGAAAAATATTTACAAGACATAAGGGAGGAAAATTAAATGGTAAAAGTATATTCGATTTCAAATTGTCCGTGGTGTACCAAAGTAAAAAAATATTTAAAAGTAAATAATATTGAATTTGAAGAACATAATGTAGAGGAAAATGATGCAGATCGCGATGAGCTTTATAAAATATCAGGAGATCTTACTGTACCAGTTACAACAATTGATGGAAAAAACTATGTGCTCAGCTTTGATAAAGCAAAGCTTGATGCTTTACTTGGCTTATAAAATAATAGTATAATTTAGAAAGAAGAAAATAATAATGGGAGTTTATAATTTTAAGGTAAAGACAATTCGTGGTGAAGAAAAGTCACTCGCTGACTATAAAGGGAACGTTATGCTTATTGTAAATACAGCAAGCAAATGCGGTTTTACACCGCAATATAAAGAGCTGCAGGAACTGTATATGAAGTACAAGGATCAGGGGCTTACAATTCTTGGTTTTCCGAGCAATCAGTTTGCTGAACAGGAACCAGGTTCGAATGAAGAAGTACAACAGTTCTGTAAAGTTAACTATGGCGTAACGTTTCCGCTTTTTGCTAAAGGAGATGTTCGTGGCGAAAAGGCACAGCCTCTTTTTCAGTATCTGACGGCAGCAAAAAAGTTTGATGGCTTTGATGAAACGCATCCTGTAGCAAAGCCGCTCATGGAAGCATTGAAGAGTAATTTTCCGGAATATCTTGAAGGCGATTCTATTAAATGGAATTTCACGAAGTTCCTCATCGATCGTCAGGGCGAAGTTAACGGACGATATGAGCCGACAACATTGCCAGCAAGTATGGCAGGAGATATTGAAAAGTTATTGTGAATGATGATCGATTAAAATTGAAGAAGCAACTCTGCTTCCCCTTATATGCTTGTGCACGGGAAATCATTAAGGCCTATAAGCCTTATTTGGACAAACTTGATCTTACGTACACACAGTATATTGTTATGATGGTGCTTTGGGAAGAAAAAAATATTACAGTTAAGAATCTGGGGGAATGCCTGCGACTCGATTCGGGTACGCTGACCCCGCTTTTAAAAAAGCTTGAGAGTAAGTCTTATGTTCGGCGTGAACGCTCGGCAGAGGATGAGCGAAATCTTGTGGTAAGTATTACAAAAGCGGGAGAACTTCTAAAGGAACAAGCACGGGAAGTTCCGCTGAAGATGGGAAGCTGTGTTGACTTGTCGGAGGAAGAGGCAAAGCTGCTATATAAGCTTCTTTATAAAGTGCTCGATCATTTGGATAAGAGTAAATAAAAAACCAGCAAATCGGTAAAGTACCGATTTGCTGGTTTTTTTATAAAGAGAATAGAATTGGATAAAAATATTTATGTTTGCTGGTTGATTTTTTTTGAGGGAAAGTATAATATATAGTATAACAATAAGTTTCTATGGGGAATTGGTTATATAAAAGGAATTGCATTTATATAGGTAATATATAATAAGGCAGGGAGGGATATAGTATGATGATTCAATCAGTACAAGGGAATGCAACAACTCTTCAAAAAACGCAGCAGACACAAAATGTTCAGGTAAAAGACACGACAAAGGCAGTAACAAGTCCGATAACGACAGACAAAGGCAGCGACAGTACAATCGTTGAACTGAGTGCAGAGGCGCTCAAAAAATCCCAGGAAGATAAGACGGAAACAGCGGCTGTAATTACGACAGCACAGGATAAGGGTAATACAGCAACGGGATTGGTAGTAACATCTTCTCAGGGAGACACAGCGGAGATTACAAGTACAGGGTTAGAAGCTTCACAGAAATTGAAGCCGGATGCTGCAACAGATAGTTTATCAACAAAAGATACAGAATTAAAGACCTCACAGAAAACAGATGCAGCTGCTGTAACGGATAGTTTGTCGACAAAAGATACAGAAACAACGTCAACATCTTCAACAGAAGATACGACAAATCTTTCACAGTATACAGAGACGGAACTGAAGACACTGCTCACGAAGGGGAAAATCACGCGTACGCAGTATGATGCAACACTCGAAGGTCGAAAAGCGAATACCGCTGATGTGGTACAAACTTCACTTGCAACCGGAGCTTTGAAAATGCAGGAAGAAACAGTCAGATAAAATAGGAACCATACTGTTTTAGCAGTTTCGCGTAAAGCGGATTTGTTGGAGCGTATGGTTTTTTTATTTTCTGAGGTGAATCGTATGCGGGTTGCTAAACAAATATAAAAAATTATAGATGAAGTATTTGTGAGAAAAATACCTATAAAAAATAGTTTAATAATTATTGCCGGCTTGTTGGGGGGAATAGTAGAGCTTGTCCCTTAAAACTTATTGCTGTGTGATACAATACGATCAAAGAGCAAAGGTGTTTTAGCTGAGTGTATTCTCAGCAAAACATTTTTGCTTTTTTGTTGCAAGATAAAAAATACTTAAAAGAAAGCCATAATGCTTTTTGCAGAATCATTATTGGAAATATAGTATAGTAACAATGCTTAACAACAGCTCTATCACCATACATGTAAATCTATTTTTACAATTTCTTTACATGTATGGCATAATTCTTGACGACATTTTTACTGAGAGTAGATTTATAATGGAATCAAGCAAGAGGAAGGGGAGCGAGTAGTGTGGATGATTTATGGTTGGCCGCTGTTTTGGCTGGAGGGATCTGTATTTATTTAATTTATGTCTTGATGAAACCGGAGGAGTTTTAATATGTTCAGTGATATAGTGTTATTTGTCATTTTTATCCTTGTGCTCATTACGATGGCTTTACCGTTAGGAACTTATATGGCAGATGTATTTTATGGTGAAAACAAATTAGTTGGGAGATTCTTTTTGCCTCTGGAAAAAGGTGTTTACCGGCTGGCTGGTGTTGATGCCACAACAGAAATGAATTGGCGGCAATATGCAACCGCACTTTTAGTCTTTAATGCCTTAGGTATAGGTATTCTTTTTATCATTCAATTGATGCAACCGGGCCTGCCGTTTAATCCTCAGAATTTTGGGGCGGTTGAAAGTTGGCATTTGGCTTTGAACACAGCGATTAGCTTTGTGACGAATACCAATTGGCAGGCGTATAGTGGGGAATCTACGCTAAGCTATTTTACACAGATGGCAGGTCTTACCGTACAAAATTTTTTATCAGCAGCAACCGGCTGTGCTGTAGCAGTCGCGTTTATTCGAGGGCTTACAAGGCGTACAACGAATTTTATCGGAAACTTTTGGTCGGATTTGGTTCGTTGTATTGTGCGGATATTGCTGCCGATTTCTTTGGTGCTTACTGTTTTTTTTGTTACTCAGGGGGTTCCGCAAAACCTGGATCCTTATAAGACTGTGCAAACGGTTGAAGGAACCCAACAAACAATTGCTATGGGCCCGGTGGCCTCGCAAGAAGCAATTAAAATGCTTGGGACCAATGGTGGCGGTTTTTTTAATGCAAATTCAGCCCATCCGTTTGAAAATCCGACGCCACTGACAAATTTTGTTCAGATGCTGGCAATTTTTTTAGTACCGCTGGCGCTTGTCTTTATGTTTGGCATTGTGACTGGAAATAAAAAACAAGGCTTTGCTATTGCCGGCGCAATGCTGCTTTTATTTGTTGTTATGTTAGGAACAAATTATTACAGTGAAGTCAATGGAAATCCGCTAGTGGCACAAATGAACATAAGCGGACCAACTTCTTTTGAAGGTAAGGAAGTCCGCTTTGGGTTGGGAAGCTCATCTTTATTTACAACTGTGACAACGGCAGCTTCCTGTGGCGCGGTAAATAATATGCATGATAGCTTAACGCCGCTTGGCGGATTGGTTCCATTGCTGCAAATGATGCTTGGTGAAGTTGTTTTTGGTGGTGTAGGTGCAGGCTTTTACGGCATAATGGTATATGTCTTGATTGCAGTATTTATTGTTGGGTTGATGGTCGGTCGAACACCGGAATACTTAGGGAAGAAGATTGAAGCTAAAGAAATGAAGTTGGTCATGCTGGCTTTACTTGTGCCTTCTTTGACAATTTTGTTGTTCAGTGCCATTGCGTCGGTTACGGACGCTGGGACATCTGCTTTAAATAATAATGGTCCGCATGGGCTCAGCGAAATCCTTTATACATTTACGTCGGCAGCGGCTAATAATGGCAGTGCTTTTGCCGGAATAACGGCAAATACTCTGTTTTATGATTTGTTGAGCGGATTGGCTATGCTGCTTGGCCGTTTTGGAATTATTATTCCACTGCTGGCTGTAGCTGGGAGCATGGCTGGGAAAAAGACCGCTCCTGTCGGATTAGGGACATTTGCAACGACGAGTCTGACTTTTATGCTTTTGCTGGTAGGGATTATTCTGGTTGTTGGTGCGTTAACATTTTTGCCGGCATTATCGCTAGGACCGATTGTTGAACAAATAGTAATGATGCAGGGAATAACATTTTAAAGGAGCATGTGAAATATTATGAATGTGCAAAAGAACAGTTTGGATGCAAAAATTATAATGATGGCAATACGCAGTGCGCTGCAAAAACTTCATCCAGCTATACAAATAAAAAGTCCGGTAATGTTTATTGTCTACGTTGGAGCTTTGTTTACTACGTATGTAGCAGTGAGGGATGCCATAATCGGAGGAACATCTGTTTTTCTGGAAAGTCAGATTAGCCTATGGCTTTGGTTTACTATATTGTTTGCTAACTTTGCCGAAGCAATTGCCGAAGGGCGCGGTAAAGCTCAGGCACAATCGTTGCGAAACACCCGCAGTAATGTTCAGGCAAAAAAAATGCAGGGTGAAGAGTGGCAGCTTGTCAATGCTGATACGCTGCGAAAAGGTGATATGCTATTGGTTGAAGCAGGACAGTTGATTCCGAGCGATGGTGAAATCATCGAAGGCATGGCAACAGTTGACGAAAGTGCAGTTACTGGGGAATCGGCTCCGGTTATTCGTGAATCGGGCGGCGATAAATCTTCAGTAACAGGAGGAACTAAAGTTTTGTCGGATTGGATCAAGATCAAAGTGACAGCAAATCCGGGAGAAACCTTTTTAGATCGAATGATTAACTTAGTAGAAGGAGCAAAACGCCAAAAAACACCGAATGAAATTGCCCTGACAATATTATTGGTCAGTCTGTCCCTTGTTTTTTTGGCGGCTGTAGTTACGATTGAACCTTTTGCTATATATTCCGGAACCGTAATTTCGCCGGCAACACTTGTAGCGCTGTTGGTCTGTCTGATTCCGACGACGATTGGCGGATTGCTCAGTTCTATTGGTATTGCCGGGATGGATCGTTTGCTTAAACGAAATGTGTTGGCAATGTCGGGGCGGGCTGTTGAGGCGGCAGGAGACGTCAATGTATTGCTGCTCGACAAAACAGGAACAATTACGATCGGAAACCGTATGGCTACGGAATTAATTCCGGCCTCTGACAGTAGTGAAGCCGAAATGGCGGATATTGCTCAACTTTCTTCTCTGGCGGATGAAACCCCGGAAGGCCGCAGTATTGTGGTACTGGCCAAAGAACGCTATGGCTTAAGAGAACGGGATTTAAATGCCCTGCAGGCGGAGTTTGTGCCATTTACGGCCCAGACACGCATGAGTGGCGTAAACATAAATAAGATCGAGATACGCAAAGGCTCAGTGGAAGCAATGGAGCGTTATATTAAAGAAAAAGGCGGTAGTATGCCGGACGATGTCAGGCAGGCAAGTGAACATATTGCCAAAAGCGGCGGTACGCCTCTGGTCGTAGCAAAAGGCAAAAAAATTATCGGTACGATTCATTTAAAAGATATTGTAAAAGGCGGGATAAAGGAACGGTTCCGTGAACTTAGGCAGATGGGCATAAAAACGGTAATGATTACGGGAGATAATCCGCTGACTGCAGCTGCTATTGCAGCAGAAGCCGGGGTTGACGATTTTTTGGCGGAAGCTACTCCGGAAGCGAAGCTGCAGATGATTCGCAAATATCAGGAAAGCGGCATGCTGGTAGCGATGACTGGTGATGGCACGAATGATGCACCAGCATTAGCGCAGGCTGATGTTGGCGTAGCCATGAACAGTGGTACGCAGGCAGCAAAAGAAGCTGGAAATATGGTGGATCTCGATTCTAATCCAACAAAGCTGATTGAAATTGTGGAAATAGGCAAGCAGCTGCTGATGACACGTGGTTCTTTGACGACGTTTAGTATTGCTAATGATATTGCCAAGTATTTTGCGATTATACCAGCGATCTTTGCCGGTACCTATCCTGCGTTAGGATTGTTTAATATTATGCATTTAGCCACTCCGGATAGTGCTATTCTAAGTGCCGTAATTTTCAATGCGTTGATTATCATAGGCTTAATTCCTCTGTCTTTAAAAGGCGTAAAATATAGACCAATTGGTGCTGCTATGATTTTAAAACAGAATTTGTTGATTTATGGTCTGGGAGGTTTGATTGCGCCGTTTATAGGAATTAAGATCATTGATATAATTTTAGTGACATTGCATATTGTTGGTTGATAAAAAGGAGTTGACAGATAAATGTTGAAAGAAATTAGTAGAGCAATTCGTATGCTTTTTCTTATGATCGTTGTACTTGGTTTAGCGTATCCTTTGATAATGACAGGTGGAGCTCAATTACTTTTTGCGGAACAGGCCAATGGTTCGCTTGTATCAAAAAATGGTGAGGTTGTTGGTTCAGATCTTATTGGACAAGATTTTTCCAGCGAAAAATATTTTCATGGACGGCCTTCACTTGCCGGTAACGCAGGTTATGACGGGGCGGCTTCGGGAGCTTCGAATTTAGGCCCGACCAGCCAGAAATTGATGGGAGTCATTGGAAAACGGGCCGAACAGATTCGTCAGGAAAATCATTTGGGTGATAAGGCTATGATTCCCAGTGATTTAGTTACAGCTTCTGGCAGCGGTCTCGATCCGCATATAACGTTGGCTGCTGCACAAATACAAGTAGACAGAGTGGCTGCAGCCAGAGGAATCAAGGCAAATATAGTGCAGAATATTGTCAAAGAGAATATAGAAAATCCGCAGTTTGGTTTTTTAGGAGAAAGAAGAATCAACGTATTGCGCTTGAATTTAGCTTTAGACGAGGTGATTTGATAAAATGGAGGGGGCCTTGAATCATGGAGGGAAAACAGAAGACTGACCGACCCGATCCAGAAGCCTTGTTGAAAAAAATACAAAAAGAAAATCGTGGTAAATTGACGGTTTTTTTAGGGGCAATTGCCGGTGTTGGTAAAACGTTTGCCATGTTAAAAACAGCTCATGAACAGCTGGCAGAAGGAAAGAATATCATCATTGGCTGGATTGAAACACATGGCCGGGTTGAAACAGAAAATTTGGTAAAGGGTCTGCCTCGAGTAGATCCTTTGCCGCTTTGCTATCATGATAACAAGTTGTTGGAGATGGATATCGATGCTATACTGGCGCTGCGGCCGGAAATTGTTCTTGTAGATGAATTGGCTCATACTAATATTCCTGGTTCCAGACATGTAAGGAGATATCAGGATGTGGAAGAGCTTCTGGCCGCAGGCATTCATGTTTATACAACCGTCAATGTGCAGCATATTGAAAGTTTAAATGATATTGTAGCTCAAATTACGGGCATTACGGTTAGAGAAACTGTGCCGGATTATGTGATTGAAAAGGCAGATGCGGTTCAATTGATTGATATTGATCCGGAAAAATTAATTCAGAGACTACGTGATGGTAAAATCTATATTCCGGAGCAAGCACGAAAAGCTTTGCAGCAGTTTTTTCGCCAAGGCAATATTAGTGCATTGCGTGAGCTCTCACTGCGCTTTACAGCACAGCGGGTTGATAAAGATTTAAGCGAATACATGAATGATCATAATATTGAAGGCCCTTGGCCGGCAGCCGGCCGGGTCATGGTCTGTCTGAGTGGCAGCCCGTTTTCAGCGCAGCTGATTCGGGCTGCAAATCGTTTGGCAACAGGTTTGCGATCTGAACTATTGGCAGTACACATTGAAGCGGAAAAAATGGACTTTCCTATGGGGGATAAGGAACGGGATTGTTTGGCACAAAATATGCGTTTGGCAGAAGATTTGGGAGCAAAAACATTGACAGTTGTTGGTGCAAATATTGTTGATGAAATGCTGCTGGTGGCTCGTAAGCAAAATATTACGGCAATTGTTGTTGGTAAACCAAATCATCGAAAAATCAGCTATCTCTTTGGTGGTTCTCTTGTGGATAAGATCATTCGTCGCTGCGGAAATATCAATGTTTATGTGATTCCGGGGACGAAGGAAGTACAGCCTGAAGCGAAGCAAAAAAATAGAAATGGGCAGGCAGGGCTTGCTTATAATCATTTGTGCCTGAGTCTTTTGATGGTCGGTTTTGTCACAGCTTTTGGCTGGTGGCTGCAAGAAGAACTGGAAGTCCTCAATATTGCTTTTTTG
>JBAYAD010000062.1:0-12320 GCA_041669965.1 Selenomonadaceae bacterium | reverse complement strand
GGCAAAGAAGTCACTGTTCTCATGGAACTCAAGGCGCGCTTTGATGAAGCGAATAATATTAACTGGGCCGAGATCCTTAGTGAAGCTGGCTGCAAAATCCTCTATGGCTTTGAGGGCTACAAAGTCCATTCGAAGATCTGCCTCATTACACGCCGCAGTGCAGCTGGAAAAATCACCTACATTACCCAGATTGGCACCGGTAACTACAATGCACAGACCTCCTTAATCTATACGGATATTTCACTCATTACTGCAGACGAACGCATTGGCCGTGATGCCAACATCTTTTTCAAAAACATGGGGCTTGCCAATCTGAACGGGTTTTATCAGTCTTTACTTGTAGCTCCTTTTTGCCTAAAAAGTCAGCTTCTAGCTTATATTTCGGATGAAATCGGTAAATCAAAAAACGGTCTGCCGACAAAAATCATTCTCAAAATGAACTCACTGACGGATCGTCAGCTCATTGATGCCCTGGCCAAAGCTTCGCAGGCCGGTGTACAAATTGATCTCATCATTCGCGGTATCTGCTGCCTGCTGCCAGACATTCCTGGCAAGACAGAAAATATCCATGTTCGAAGCATCGTAGGACGTTTTCTTGAACACTCCCGTGTTTTTTGCTTTGGTATAGGCGAAGACATGAAAATGTTTATATCTTCTGCTGACTGGATGACACGAAATACCGAGAATCGCGTTGAAATCACTTGTCCCGTCTATGATAAAGGCATTCGTCTGAAAATCTATCGCACACTGCGGCTTATGCTTACTGACAGCGTCAAAGGCCGTCAGCTTCAGTCCAACGGCACCTATTGCAAATGCAGCATGCAAAATACCGCGCCTTTCGACAGTCAGCAATATTTCATGGAAGAATATCTGCACTATATGAAAAAGTAACTATAAAAAGCACAGATACATCAATTTATCTAAAGGGGCAATTTACATGTCTGCTGAAGCAAAGGAACTCGAAAGGATTCTGAAAGAAAACCTTATTACACCTGTTTTTCAACCTATTGTAAATCTGCAAAGCGGTGAAATATTTGCCTATGAAGCCCTGAGCCGCGGACCGCAGGGCAGCTGCCTTTTTCGTCCTGACAAGCTTTTCACCCTCGCTGAAAAACAAAACTGCCTTTGGCGGCTTGATTATCTGTGCCGTACACAAGCACTTTTACAGGCCAAAAACACATTAGGAGATCGTAAACTTTTTGTCAACGTTGATGCAAGAGTTCTCTATGATAAAAAATTTCATCAGGGATCAACCGCCAAGTTGCTAAAAAAGTGCAATCTGCACTCCGGCAGCATTGTCTTTGAAATTAGTGAGAAATCGGCAATCACTGACTACGATAGTTTTCGTTCTGTTCTGGAAAACTATCAATGTCAGGACTACAAAATCGCTATTGATGATGTTGGTTCCGGTTACAGCGGGCTGAATCTTCTTGCAAAAGTATCGCCTGAATTCATAAAAATCGACATTGGTCTTATCAAGGATATTGACACAGATCCCATAAAAAAAGCCATTGTCAAAGCCCTTGCTGATTTTTCCCACACAGCAAACATTAAAACCATTGCAGAAGGCATTGAGCGACCAGAAGAATTAAAGCTTCTCATTGAACTTGGCATCAACTATGGACAGGGCTTCTACCTCGGTAAACCAATGCCTGTTTTGTCTATGCTTTCCCATAACATCACCGAAGAAATCTCTACGATCCATCTCAAAAAAGAGGAGTTTCGCATGAATACAAGACTTAATATGTCTATTGGCGAAATCGCCACACAGCAAACAACTTTTCCTTCTCATACATGGGGCACCGTTATCATTGACTATCTCGATACGATGCCAGCACGTTCTGACGTCGTTATCGTCGATGATGATAAACCCGTGGGTCTTCTAAGTCACGATATTTTCTACCGCCACATGGCCACAACGTATGGTGTCTCGCTCTACAGCAAGCGCCCTGTAAAGCTTCTTATGGATGACAAACCGCTTATTCTTGACTATACAACCTCGATTGAAGAAGCATCCACACAGGTTTTGGCAAGGAGTTCGCTTTCAACCTACGATTCTTTGATCATCGTCCGGGATGAAAAATATTATGGTACGGTCACGATAAAAAAGCTGTTGGAAATCACTACGAAGCTTGAGCTCAATCGTGCCCGTCATGCTAACCCATTAACCGGGCTGCCTGGAAACATCATGATTGAGTGGGAACTTACACACTATATTCGCGACCTCATACCTTTTACAGCAATTTACATTGATTTAGATAACTTTAAGGTCTACAATGATATTTATGGATTTGAATCAGGTGATACTGTGCTGGTAGCAACCGCTGAGCTTTTACATAACGTACTTTCACTTCATACAACAGAATCTTTTTTGGGACATATCGGTGGTGATGATTTTATTGCTTTCATCCGTACTGAAAGACCCGAATCTATCTGCAAGGCAATTATTCGCGACTTTGATATACAGGCAAAAACTTTTTACTCCAAGGAACATCAACGACAAAAATATATTATTGCCAAAAACCGCAACGGGCAGACCGAAAAATTTCCACTCATGTCGATTTCTCTGGCCGTTTTGGACGTAGCCAGCAACACAAACCTCACAACAAAATCGCTGGCAGTCAAAGCTGCTGCCATCAAAAAAAAATGCAAAGCTGTTTCCATCAGCAATTTCATCAAAGAAACCTACAATCCATCATTAGAAGAAAATGAAGAAATGAACAACCGCACTATTTATTAGGGAAAGGAACTTCGCATGGATACAATACTAGCAGCCAAAAATCTTTGTTTTCTGGAGAAAATTACATATCCCAATATTGATATTGAGCGAAATCGTGCTACTTTTATCTGTGGTGAGAGCGGCTGCGGCAAAAGCACGCTTCTAAAGATTTTTAATGGTACTGTTTCTCCGTCCCGGGGTGAAGTCACGTATAACGGTGCGTCGCTTACTGCATTAAATACCGTCAGGCTGCGACGAGAAGTTCTTCTCATCGCTCAGACGGTATTTCTTTTTGACGGTACAATTGAAGATAATTTTCGCCAATATTATGCATTTCGGGAGCAGCCGCTTCTGCCTGCAAACGAGATGAAAATCTATCTCTCACTATGCTGTGCGAACTTTGATTTGTTGATGGACTGCGCGACGATGTCCGGTGGTGAACGCCAACGGGTTTTTATCGCTATATGTCTGTCTTTCCTGCCAAAAGTTGTACTACTGGATGAGCCAACTTCTGCTCTTGATGAGAAAACTGCAAATCAATTTTTTATCAGCATCTGCCAGTTTTGCACGCAGAACAGCATCACTCTTATCGTGGTCAGCCATGATAAATCGCTTATAGATCGATATGCCGATAACACAATCACCCTTGCAGCGCCAAAGGAGACGATTATATGAGAGGTATTGTTGAAATGCAGCTTTGGCAGTTTGCCCTTATTTATCTTTTGCTTATTATTGTGCTTATAGTCATGAAAAAATGTCATATTAATCAATCAAAACTCCTTATTATTGCGAGCGTCCGAATGACCGTCCAGCTTATCCTCGCTGGACTCATTCTCACCTACATTTTTGAAAATCCGCACCCACTCTTTGTGCTGCTATATCTCACGATAATGATTACCTTTGCAATCCATCGAGTACTATCGCAAAACAAAGGGATCAATTACCGGTTTAAACTTGCAATCGGTATGTCACTGGCCGTTTCAGGGCTTTGCATTGTTGCTTTCTTCATCTGCATTGTTATTGGTGAAAGCATTTTCAATCCACAGTACATTGTCCCAATCAGTGGCATGATTATGGGAAACGCTATGACCGGTGCTTCGCTTGGGGTCAAGACATTTCGTGAAAGCTTCAATGGACAGACCAGCAAAATCACCGCGTTGCTAAACATCGGCGTCACCCCGCAAAAGATCTTGCTGCCTTTCGTAAATCAAGCGATTGAAACTGCACTGCTTCCAACACTCAATTCCATGCTTGGAATGGGTATCGTCGCACTTCCCGGCATGATGACCGGTCAGATTCTCTCTGGAACACTTCCGACCACAGCAATTCTTTACCAGATTGCTATCATGATTGCCGTCTGTTCCGTCGTCTGCCTCTCTGTTTTCGGATCGCTGTATCTTGGATATAAGACACTTTACAACACACAAAATCAGATTGATTTTGCTGCACTTAATAAAAACTAGCTTCATCTTTTAACAAAAAAATAACCTCACCATAACGAGCTCCTGCTTTTTCTGCCGTATACTAAAAGAAAAACCTTTGAGGAGGCTTTTCTTATGCCGAAAAATCTTACCGTATCAAGGCGAAAATTTCTCGAAGTATCCGCTGGCGCTCTTGCGGGTGCAGCTCTTATGAGTATACCCCGAATGTCTTTCGCCCTGCCCGGCAAGCTGCAACGTGTCGACTGGGCAAACTGCCCGGCCGATCCATTAAACGTAGCTCGGAGCTCCAGTCTCGTAAAAAACTCCTATGACAAGATTCTTGGTTTCATCAATAAAATACAGGATAACTCGTTACGACAAAAAACATATGATATTATCAACAATCCAGCCCCTACCGTCATGAATGAATATACAAGTGAACACGCAATTCGCTTAACCTATAATGAACTCCTTTCACAGAAACTTGTCGATCCGGAAAAGATACAATGGAATATGCTTTTCCCCGACTGTATGAATCCGCAGGAATCACCTCAGCCCTTTATTTCAGCTCCTGGCAGCAGCTATGACAGCCATCACGCCTATCCCGGCGGGCTTGCAGTACATACGGCAATCAATCTTTCCATTGCCAGCGGTATCTACAATATTTATGACGATGTATTCCGATACAAAATGGATTATGATACCATTATTGCGGCTGAAACACTGCACGACATTGCCAAACCATGGGTGTTTCAATGGCTGAACTCTGGTGCCGCACTGCCAGAGTTCCAGATTGCCGGCACTGGTGCACATCACATTCTAAGTCTGTCAGAAACCATCTATCGCGGCTTTCCCGCACAGGTTGTTATTGCACAGGCCTGCGCGCACAATCATCCCGGCACAAAAGCAGATGAAGCCGAAGTCGCCCGCTGGCTTATGGCTGCCGCTATTATTGCCCGGAAAAATCCCATCCGGCAAAAGCTGCTCAACGAAGACGGCCTTACACTTAATGGTTCGAACCGACAGGAAGGCTATATTGTCCATCTTGGCGACCACGATTTCATTCTAAGCGTACCAGCCGCCCAGCGCTCCGTTCATGCACTGCAAAAAATTGCCAGCAGCACCTACGGACTCAGTAAAGATGACAGCAACGGTCAGCCCTTCCACAAGTTCCGCAATTACATTGGTGCACAAGCTGGCTTTATGCACCTGGACAACTGCATTGCCACTGACCCGTCACTTGAAAAATTGACAGGACTTGTCAATGAAATCATTCAAATAAAATAACAGGAAAAAGAGCCACTCCTCGCACATTGCGAAAAGGGACTCCTTATTTTTTCTATAGCGCTATAAATTTTCTAATATCTTAATTTCATTCTGCATAAAGTACTGTGAATTTTTCGGTGCAATACCATTAACAAGATATTCAAACACAAGCTGCATTGCCTTTTTTCCCTGCCGGTATGGGTGCTGGTAAATAATCGCCTTAACAACGCCTTTTTCCATCATTTCTACTGTAGATGGCACACTATCAAAGGCCACAACATGAACCTTACTCTGCAAGTGCATATTCAGTATCGCCCGACAGGCACCATAGACACCGGCTGCAACAATATAAATTGCATTGATCTCTACATGTTCATGCAGCATCTGCTGCGTTTTTTCATAGGAACAGATATCATCATCTTCATTTTCTTCCTTTGCAATGATTGTATATCCCGGCAGTGTCTTCATAATCTTTTCAAAACCTGCCATACGCTGGTTATGTCCAAGCACTTTTGACGATCCCATCATTACACCGATTTTCGCCTGGTCACCAATGAGTAAGCGCAGCAGTGCACAGGCTGTCTCGCCACCATTTTCATAGTCACTACCGATATAGCAATTTCTTCGGCTGCCCTCAATATCATTGTTCAGCGTCACAACAAAGATTCCCGCTGCAATGAATTCATCAATTTTTTTTACAACACGCACATCATTGATCGGTGTAAAAATAAGTGCATTAATCTGGTTTTTCATCTCATCAAGAATCGCACACTGCCGCTCAACATCATAACCCTTCATACTTTTCCACAACACCTGCATACCATAAATTTTATAGGATTCCTCCGCTGATTTTATACCCACTATAACATCATCAAAAAAAGGATTTCCAACCGATGATAAAAGCACACCAACAACTGGTTTATGCTTACGTGCCGCCAATGCTTTCCCCGCCGGATTCGGCTGATAGCCAAGCTGTTCCGCCATTTTACGAATTGCCTGCTCCGTCTCTGGCTTCACATTCCCTCGAGCATTAAGTACACGATCGACCGTTCCACGTGAAAAGCCGCAAAGTTCGGCTATTTTTTTTATTGTAACCATTTCCGTCACCTGCACATCCCATTCGTTTTATTCCAAACGAATCTTTTCTTATATATTTGCCACGGAAATGCTTTATTCCTGCTATCCAGTAAACTCAATTGCAAACATCATCACACAAAGATTACCTATAAGGAAACGTTCTCTCCACGCAGTCCAATGCAAGCACCACATTGTTCCAGACCACTTGCCTTATGAGCGATAAGCCATTTATTTGCCGCAAACAACAGTTTATTTTCACCTTGTTTTTCCGACACAACAGCCAAAGCTTCATTCGTTCCCTTCGGTAAAACAACACCGCAGCGAAACTCTTTACCGTCAGCCCGACAGGGTGCATAGTGAAGTGTCGTCGCATAGAGCTCCACTGCCGTTCCCTTCGGAACAAAAAACAGCTCGATATTTTTTGTATTATAGGTATTTGTCTTATAATCAATGTCCTGCTGCCGTCCCAGCATCAACACAAGATCTGTTGCTGCAATATCAATTTCCGAAGAACGATGATATTCGACTGCATTCAACTGCTGATTTCTGCCGCTGCAATGGCCAAACTCAATCGGCAGTCCGCCATAAACTTCATTGCACAGCGTCTTACATAGTGCCAGACTTTCAAATGCTTCATCTGTTGGTGTATACACAACACCAGACTCTACAGCCTTTCTTTTTTCAATTACCTCAATAAATTCATGCACATCAAGATCAAGTATACGTCCATAGAGCTGAAAGGATGTATCGTTTACGTTTTTCATTGGAATCACCTCATAAATTATGGCTTAACAGCCAATATTTTTTAAATTTCTGCCTTCCATTAAGTTCTTTTCAATTTTCTCAAGAGAAACACCTTTTGTTTCCGGGACATAATAAATCGTGAGTATAATAAATACCGCATTGAGAATGGCATACAGCCAAAATGTCATGGAAGACCCCAGCGTATCTACCATAGTCAGAAATGTTGCACCAACAAGTGCACAGGTAAGCCAGTTTGTCATAGTTGAGCAGGCTACACCAAATTCACGACTTTTTAATGGCTGAATCTCCGAGCAAAGCACCCAAACGATAGGGCCAGCGCTCATCGCGAAACCAGCAATGCACAGCATCGTCATCACAGCCAAAAGATATGGCACCCATCCATATGTCCCACCACTTTCAATCAAGGCCATGCAAGTTCCCATAATGGCCATAGAAATGGCCATTACACCAAAACCAATCTTCAATGCCGGTTTACGACCTGATTTATCAACCATTTCAACTGCAATAAACGTAGCCAGAACAAATACCAGCCCATTGATAACCGTACCAATCATCTGCTCTTCTGTACTTGAAAAACCTGCAAGGCCCAATATTTTAGGAGAATAATACATAATGACATTAAAGCCGGTAAATTGCTGCATAGCTTGCAGGAGCACCCCAAGAAATACAACCCGGCGCACATTCTTATTAGCCCTAAACAAAGACCAGCCAGACTGCTTTACCTTCAAAGCTTCTTTAATATCTGATAACTCTGCCGCTGCAATCTGTTCATTGGCATGTAAAGAGCGTAATACCTTTTCCGCTTCATTAAAGCGTCCTTTTGCCGCCAGCCATCGCGGACTATCCGGCAAAGTGAATACCGTAATAACAAGAACAACGGCCGGGATTGCAATAACTGTAAGCATCATTCTCCATGAACCACTATAGCTGAAGGCTGTATCTGACAAAAAAGCAGCTAAGATGCCAACGGTAACCATAAGCTGATAACCTGAAATGACTTTGCCGCGCGAATCCTTATCTGACATTTCAGCCAGATAAAGCGGTGCTGTATAAGATGCAATACCAACGGAAACCCCTAAAACCAAACGAAACAAAATCAACATATCAACATTTACTGCTGCTCCTGAGCCCACAGAGCCAATAATAAATAAAACTGCACCAATAAGCAGGCTTTTTTTTCGCCCAATTCTCGCAGCCAAAAAAGATGCGATAATTGCACCAGTTGCTGCGCCAACCAGCATTGAACTCACTACCCATTCCTGCATACTGCTGGTAAGATTCCATTCCGCACTAATAAAAGGCAATGCACCCGCAATAACACCTTGATCCAAGCCAAAAAGAAGCCCTGCCATCCCAGCAGTAAAGAAAATAAAAGCTCGTACTTTTATCGCCTTCTTTTCTGCTTTATTACACACTAAAGAATTACTTGCTGTGTCATTTACCATAGAATATCCTCTTTTCTATAAATTTTAACTATTTATCAATATATACTTATTACGGTTTTCTTACAAAACTGACAGATCACCGTAACACTCTTTGAGCTGTACATATAATTTCTGATAAAGCTTGTGCCCTTTTTCATAATAAGCACAGCCCTGTGCATTTGGCTGGCAATGTTCTTTTGTCTGAATGAACTTTTCACAAGCAGACTCAACATCCTTAAACATTCCCGAACCGACACCTGCCAATATTGCCACACCAAGCGCCGGGCCTTCCTGCGAAGCAATTGTCTTGACCTCACAGCCATACATATCTGCAAGCATCTGCCGCCATACCGGGCTTTTGCCACCACCACCACAGGCCATCATTTCATTGACCTTGACATTCATCTCCGCAAGAATATCATTGCAATCCTTCAAAGAATATGACACGCCTTCCATTACAGCACGCATCATATCTTCTTTTGTATGAATTGCTGACAATCCAAAGAATACACCACGACAATCCGGATCAAGATGCGGCGTCCGTTCACCCATAAGATAAGGCAAATAAAACAACCGATTACTGCCGCGTTCCACTTTGGCAACGGCTTCATTGACAAGATCATAGACATCCATCTTTTTAAGGAAAGCTCTGTCCTTATAATCTCCCGCAAAATTATCACAAAACCACTTCAATGAAAGGCCTGCTGCCTGTGTAACACCCATGACATGCCAGCATCCCGGCACTGCACAGCAGAATGTATGAACACGCCCTTTGGGATCAATGTTAGGCTGATTCGTATGAGCAAATACAACACCACTTGTCCCGATTGTTGTAAATGCTTTACCTTCCTTCACAATTCCTGTACCAATAGCTGCTGCCGCATTATCCCCCGCCCCACCAACAACAACTGTTGACTCGGAGAGTCCGGTTGCTTCAGCAAATTCTTTGCTGATATGTCCTGTAACATCCGGCGATTCGTAGACCTTTGCTAAAAGATGCTTATCAATATCAAGCTTTTTCAGCACTTCATCCGACCAGCAGCGATTTGGAACATCAAGAAGCTGCATCCCACTTGCATCTGAAACCTCTGTTGCATAGTCACCTGTCATACGAAAACGCACATAATCTTTTGGTAAAAGAATATGCCTGCATTTCTTATAATTTTCCGGTTCATGATTGCGCACCCAAAGAATTTTTGAAGCCGTAAATCCCGTTAGTGCCGGATTCGCTGTAATCTCAATAAGTCTTTTAGCACCGACTTTTTCTGTAATTTCCCTACATTCCATTCCCGTTCGCTGATCGCACCAAATAATCGACGGTCGGATACAGGTATTGTCTTCATCAAGCATAACAAGTCCGTGCATCTGACCAGACAATCCAATACCCTTAATGGCTTTTTTTTCTACACCAGTCTTCTTCATGATATCGCGAATCGTGTGCAGCACTGCACCATACCAGTCTCCTGGTTCCTGCTCTGCCCAACCATTTTGCGGCTGTGATAGCGGATATGACTGTGATGCTGAGGCTTTGACATGACATTCCTCATCAAATAAAACGGTCTTTGTGGCCGATGTCCCTATATCAATCCCAATTAAATAGTTCATTTTATTCAACCTCGCCTAACTGTGCTTGAGCACATTTCTTTTTTACAATATAGCACGCACAAAATTCATAGTCAACCATTAATTTTGTTTTTTCTAAAAATTTATGTTTCTTTCAGTAGAATTTATTTATACATTTTTTCTTATTTATACTAGCACATCGTAGCCGCTAAAAAACGTACACCTTGCAATAACAAGCCCTGTGTTGCTGCCTAAGAATTTATCTTAAAACACAGCACAATGGAACTTACTTCTTTGTTTATTGCGATAAACATTTAAATGTTACATGATACTGGTTTGTTTTTTATTTTTTATTACTGCTTAAAAAAAATCAGTACTTCTTTATTTTTTATATTCATCTTGTTTATTACACAAAAATATAAACATTCGCACAGAACAATTGACAATAATCTAATTTAATGCTATTCTGATTTCAGTTAATTGTGCTTGTGCACATAAATATCCATACCTAAACAATCTGATACAACCAACATAAAGGAGCGTTCTCACTATGACAAACATCCCTGAAGTAAAATGCGGTATTATTTCTGTCAGCCGTGACTGTTTCATTATTTCATTATCTGAAAACAGAAGAAAAGCCATCGTCGATTCCTATACAAAAAAGCACGGTGCAATCTACGAAGCAAAAACTACTGTAGAAAATGAAAAAGACATGCTGACAGCTCTCACTGAAGTAAAAAATGCCGGCTGTAATGCGCTTGTTGTTTTTCTCGGCAATTTTGGTCCGGAAACCCCGGAAACACTTATTGCTCAAAACTTCACCGGTCCTGTCATGTACGTGGCTGCGGCCGAAGAATCAGGCAAAGATCTTATCAACGGACGTGGTGATGCCTATTGTGGCGTGCTAAACTGTTCTTATAATCTCGGTCTTCGCAATATCAAGGCCTTTATTCCGGAATATCCGGTTGGCACAGCGACAGAGCTCGCAGATATGATTGCTGAGTTCCAGCCAGTTGCCCGTACACTCATTGGGCTTTCCAGCCTAAAAATCATCACGTTCGGACCACGCCCGCAAGATTTTTTTGCCTGCAATGCTCCAATCAAACCACTTTATGATATTGGTGTCGAAATTGAAGAAAATTCCGAACTTGATCTGCTCATTTCCTACCGCGCCCACAAAGATGACCCGCGTATCAAATCCATCACGGAAGATATGACAAGAGAACTTGGTGCTTCCGGCGGCAACCCATATCCAGATCTTTTGCCACGCATGGCACAATATGAACTTACACTGCTTGACTGGGCCGAAGAACATAAAGGCGCTCGCAGCTACGTGGCTTTTGCCAATAAATGCTGGCCTGCATTTCCCTCCGAGTTTGGCTTTGAGCCATGTTATATTAACAGCCGACTCGTTTCCCGCGGCATCCCAGTTGCCTGCGAAGTCGATATCTACGGCGCACTCAGCGAATACATTGGTGCCTGTGTCAGTGGTGATGCCGTCACACTTCTCGATATCAATAACTCTGTACCACAGGATCTTTTTAATGAAAATATTAAAAACAACTACAAAGGCTATACACTCAAAGATACTTTTATGGGTTTCCACTGCGGCAACACGCCGCTCTGTAAACTGGCTAAGGGTGGCCTGAAATACCAGCTCATCCAAAATCGATTGCTTGAAAACGGTGCTACACCGGATATTACACGTGGTACGCTCGAAGGCGATATCGCTGCTGGAGACATCACTTTTTTCCGTATTCAAAGCACAGCCGGGGCTGAACTTCGCTCTTATATTGCCCAAGGTGAAATTCTACCGGTCGCAACACGCTCCTTCGGCGGTATTGGCATCTTTGCCATTCCGGAAATGGGCCGTTTTTATCGTCATGTTCTTATAGCAAAGCAATATCCTCATCATGGTGCTGTCGCTTTTGGCCATTATGGCAAAGCCCTTTTCTCTATTTTCCAGTACCTTGGCATTAAAGATATCGCTTTCAATCAGCCAAAGGAAATGCTTTATCCAACAGAAAATCCATTTGCCTGAAGCTCAATTAAATTATCTAAAAAGCAAAGAACAGCAAGCCAGGG
>JBAYAD010000061.1:0-12324 GCA_041669965.1 Selenomonadaceae bacterium | reverse complement strand
TGGCTTGTTATCACGAATTGCCTGTGGATCAAGGGTTGTATTATTATCGCGAGCTGCCTGCTGATCGATGCCTGGATTGTTATCACGAGTTGCCTGTGGATCAATGCTTGAGTTATTACCACGAATTACCTGAGGTTCAGGTAATTTTTTGTTTTTATCATATTTTTGAGTGTCTTTTTTTTCATTAGAAGGGGAGACCTGTGTGCCAGGGCCGTTTCCTGGCTGGAACTGAGTCTGGTCCTGTGAAGTCTGTGGCTGGACTGTGGCTGCTTCTGTAAATGATGTGCTTAGTCCTGTCTGTACAGTAATAGCAAGTGCGAGAAGCATAAGCTTTGAGGTTGAAATTTTCATGTAAACATCTCCTGTTCGTTGTTTTTAAAAGTTATATTTAAAAGGATATAGTATCCTGAATTATTGAGTAGCGTCTTTCTAGTTTGGTTGATTCAAATGATATTTTGACTGTGATGATGTACCGCTGTCATCCGTCCGATTGCTTGTTACGGAAGTGATAACTGTTTGCATGGATTCGATACCGGAGACGAGCTTTTGCTGTATGCCAGCAATGGATGAAAAAGGTGATGTACTATAAGTTGATGCGGCTGTAAGAGCCTGCATGGGTGAGGCCTCGCTAATATCTGTGTTGAAACTCAAGTTTAGCTGAAGCAGCATAGCTATACCCAGTGCAGCAAGTTTTTGCGGTACATTTTTCATCGTAAGCATATCCTTTGTTTTAGTTTTGTTGGTTCATGTCTTTGCTTTATCTTATGTGTTTAGTATACCAATAGTTTATTAGATGGTCTTTAGACAGGCATTAGAATTGGATTAGAATAAATATGCAGTTTTTGCTAAAATCAATCTAGGCAGATCTGGTGCTATAATGTTATAATGAAGCTGAGTTAGGCGAAACAAAGGCGTTTCGGTCAATTTATTTTGACTGGGACGCTTTTTTGTTATAGAAATCAGAAAAGAAAGGCAGAGTGATGGATATGCAGGCATCTTTATTATGGATTCAGGATACAGTTCTTCGCTATGCGCAGATTATTGCAAAGATATCGCAGGTAGATGTAGAGGTTGTAGATGATCGGTTATATCGTATTGCTGGAACGGGAATTTATGCAGATAAAATAAATACAGATATGTCAGAGGAAGGCTATGTCTATCGTCATGTTCTGCAGACCGGGGAGCGGCAGATTATTGCTGCTCCGGGAATGGATGAGTTATGTCTGCATTGCCCGAAGAGAAGTTGCTGTAAGGAGGTTTTTGAGATATCGGCGCCGATTAAGCTGGATAAGAAAATTGTTGGTGTTATCGGCATGGTCAGTAGCAATGCATTGCAAAAAGAGCTTTTGGAGGCAAACCTGGCTTCTTATCTTGATTTTATTGATGCCACGGCTTTTTTTATCACGGCGAAACTACGGGAATATGAAGATCTGCGGACGCAGATGTATGCGCTGACCATGACAGCTGATGCAATGGCGTTTAATCAGCTTCTTGGCAGTAGCGAAGGGACAATTGAGCTGCGGCAGAATATCAAGAAGATTGCCGGATCGACATCAACTGTTCTCATCACAGGTGAGAGTGGCACGGGGAAAGAAATGGTGGCTTCTTCAATATGGCGGTCCAGTGATCGGGCAGACAAACGTTTTGTTACAATCAACTGTGCGGCGATTCCGGAACAATTGTTGGAGAGTGAGTTGTTTGGCTATGTTAAGGGGGCTTTTACGGGAGCAAATCCAAACGGGCGTATGGGTAAGTTTGAGTTGGCAAATCAAGGCGTATTATTTCTTGATGAAATTGGGGATATGCCGCTTTATTTGCAGGCAAAACTTTTGCGCGTATTGCAAGAGCGTCAGATTACGCGTGTTGGATCAAATCAAGTAATTCCTGTCGATATACGTATTCTTGCAGCAACGAATAAGAATTTGCAAGAGCTGATTGGTGAGCGAAAGTTTCGTGAGGATCTTTACTATCGTTTAAATGTTATTCCGTTAAAAGTCTTGCCCCTGCGTCAACGCAAAGATGATATCAAAGAGCTTACAGAGCACTTTCTGGAGCGCTATACGGGCCTTTTTCACAAGACGTTCAAGTCTATTGAACCGGAGATTATGCAAAAGCTTATGGATTATAAGTGGCCGGGCAATGTCCGGGAGCTGGAGAATACTGTCGAGTTTATGGTGAATATGATGGGAGATGAGGGTATTATTGGAAGGGAAGCACTACCTAAAACTATACTGAAGTATCGGCCGGAACGTGTGTTTTTGACGAATACGGTGGTACCATTGCGAGAGCTGGAACATAATGCAATACTGAAAGCACTTCGACTTTATGGCATGGATACAAATGGTAAGCGTAAGGCGGCAAAAAGTCTGGGAATTGGAGTTGCAACACTGTATCGAAAATTGGATGGTTTATCAAAATGATAAACCCGGCGCAGTAAAAGGATAATAAAAATTCATAGAGGAGGGCGTTTTTAGTAGAAAGAAATGCATTTGACGAAGAAATCGCAGAGTGTTTATCATAATGAGAAAAAATATCATTTTGATAAATTTAATTTGCTGTTTTTTTTATAAATATAAATAATATAAAGAATAAAACACAAAAACATAATAAACATTAATTAAAAACATAATAAACATTAAATTATTCTGTTTGGCAATTTGGCACGAAAATTGCTTGTAAAGTATATGGGTACAGGAATCTCTGTATAAAACAGTATGTAAATATGAAGGAGTGTTTTATTATGGATGGAAATGTGATTATAGCAGGTGTAGTGGTGGTTTATTTGGCCGCGATGCTTTTGGTTGGATGGTATTCGAAAGGCAAGATCGAGTCAAATACAGATTTTGTTGTTGCTGGACGGCGGCTGGGTCCGATACTTATGGCAGGAACGCTTGCTGCGACAGAAATTGGTGGGGGCAGTTCACTTGGTGTCGTGCAACAGGGAATGGGAAAGTTTGGCATAAGTTCTGCATGGTATGTCATTACAATGGGATTGGCTTTTGTTATATTAACGTTTTTGGCACCTAAATTTAGAGCAGCAACCGTAAAAACGGTTCCTGAGTATTTTCGCCGTCGTTATGGGATGCTTTCAGGACTTATTACAGCAATCATTATGATTTTACCGCTTGTCGGGTTAACGGCTGGACAGGTTATTGCTTCGTCGGTTATTTTGTCAACAATTCTGCATATCAGTTATCAGGCAGCTGTTGTACTTATTTGTGTGATTGTTACGATGTATTCTGTAATGGGTGGACTATGGAGTGTAACTCTTACCGACTTTATTCAAGTGTTTTTTATTGTTGTTGGTATGGCAATTACGATTCCCTTTGCTTTTGATCTTGCTGGCGGCTGGACGAATGTCGTAGCAAATGTTCCGCCAGAAACGTTTGATTTATTGAATGGCTATAGCGTAATGGATATTGTTTCATTAACGATTATGTATGTTGGTACCTTTACCGTAGGGCAGGAAGCGGTTTCGCGTTACTATGCAGCGCGTGATGGCAAGGCTGCACAGCAAGGCTCGATTCTTGCTGCTATTATTAATTTTGTTTATGCATTTATTCCGGCAATTCTTGGCGTTACGGTGCTGGCACTTGTCAATATGGGTGCTTTTGACGCAGCACAGTTTAAAGATGTTGGCGCACGTTATGCATTGCCAGTTTTGGCGGTACATGCAATGCCGCCGCTTATTTGTGGAATTCTTTTTTCTGGTGTTATTTCAGCGACAATGTCAAGTGCAAGTTCAGATCTTTTGGGTGCGGGATCAATTTTTGCTAATGATATTTACCGGATGGTGATTGCACCGAAGGCGACGGATCAGAAAGTTATGCATGTGACACGCATGGCTATGGTTTTTTGTGGACTGCTTTCACTTATTGTGGCACTTTTCAATACATCGAGTATCATTGCAATTCTTATGTTTTCGTTTACACTGCGGGCAGCAGGTGCTTTTTTCCCTTATGTTCTCGGGCATTATTGGAAAGGTGCTTCAGCTGGTGGTACGATTGCTTCGCTTTTGGCAGGAACGATTATGGTTATCTATTTGGAACAGGTATCAAAAGGACTTCTTTTTGGCATGAAGATTGGACAGCCTATACTGCCAGGACTTATAGTGGCTCTTTTGGCATTTCTTTTATTCTCAAAGCTGCTGCCGCCAAAAGTTCGGTCGACAAAACTTGCTGTAGAAAAATATGAGACGGAGATCGTAAAGAAGTAAACAAAAATCGTATTTGAAAAATAAAATTACAAAATTTTGTATTGGCAGGAATCCTGTCATTATAGATAATGAAAATAAAAAAGGATGATAGGTATGGCAGAGCTATATAAGGCTGTAGAAAATAAATGCAAAAAAGAAAAAGGCTGTGATTTACAGGAGTTTAATCAAATGCAGGCAGAAAAAGCACGCCGGTTTCATCGAAGTATACCGGGCTATGCACCGACGCCTTTACAAGCGCTTGACCAGCTGGCAAAGCATATTGGGGTGGATCAGCTTCTGCTGAAGGATGAGTCCTATCGTTTCGGGCTTAATGCCTTTAAGGTGTTGGGGGGCTCCTATGCAATTGCAAATTGCATTGCGGCAAGAGCAAATGAGAAGCTTGATGATCTCTCATTTGCAGCCTTGGTAAGCGACAAAATATTAAAAAAGACAGGAAAGCTTACTTTTGTTACAGCAACAGATGGCAATCACGGACGTGGCGTGGCATGGACAGCAAATCAGCTGCAGCAAAAGTCAGTTATTTATATGCCAGAGGGAAGTGAGCCGGAGCGTCTCGAAAATATTCGGAAAGAAGGAGCAGAGGCCTCGATTACTGAACTCAACTATGATGATGCAGTGCGTCTGGCAAATGATATGGCGAAAGAAAAGGGCTGGATCATGGTACAGGATACGGCATGGAAGGGTTATGAAAATATTCCGCGCTGGATTATGCAAGGGTATATGACAATGGCATTAGAGGTTTACGAACAGCTGGAAGAAATAAAGCGGCAAAAACCGACACATATCTTTTTGCAGGCAGGTGTTGGGTCCTATGCCGGAGCTGTTGCAGGATTTTTTGCTAGTGCATATGGTGCGGATTGTCCAATCATTACGATTGTCGAGTCCAGTGCAGCAGATTGTCTTTATCGTACAGCAAAAGCGGCTGATGGTAAGCTGCACTTTGTTAAAGGTCATATGAATACGATCATGGCGGGACTTGCTTGTGGTGAGCCCAATACGATTAGTTGGGAAATTTTGCGTGACTATGCAGATTGTTTTGTATCGTGTCCGGACTATATGTCAGCAAATGCCATGCGTGTGCTGGGTAATCCGCTGACTGGTGATCCGCATATTATTTCAGGTGAAAGTGGTGCCGCCGGAATGGGACTTGTGTTTGAAGTCATGACAGATCCGCAGTTAAGCGAACTCAAAAAACAGTTGCGGCTTGATCATAATTCACGCGTGTTGGTATTTAACACGGAAGGTGATACGGCGAAAAAGCATTATCGGTCAATTGTATGGAATGGACAATGTGCAAAGGAGAATGAATATGCTGACACGAGAAAAAACAACTGAAGTCATTGAACTTTGTCAGAGAATGGTACGGGTGAAAAGTTATTCCGGTGAAGAAAAAGAGCTGGCAGAAGTAATGCGAGATTTTTTCCAAAAACATGGTTTAACAGATATTCGTGCTGATCGGTATGGTAATTTAATTGTGTCGATTCAGGGGAAGCGTCCAGGCAGGACAATTCTCTTTGATGGACATATGGATACCGTCCCTGTTACAAATGCTTCTGCCTGGGAACATGATCCGTTTGCGGCAGAAATTGCCGATGGTAAGATCTACGGACGCGGTACGTCAGACATGAAGGGTGCACTTGCAGCTATGGCTTGTGCTGTAGTGCGTTTTGTGGATGCAACAGATGCTGATTTTGCCGGAAACCTTTGTTTGGCGGGAGTTGTCCATGAGGAATGCTTTGAAGGCGTGGCGGCAAGAGCTATTAGTGCGGCAGTAAAGCCGGATGTTGTTATTATTGGCGAAGCATCAGAGCTGAATGTAAAGATCGGTCAGCGCGGCCGGGCGGAGATTGTTGTAGAAACGTTCGGTAAGGCTGCACACTCCGCTAATCCGGAAAAAGGCATCAATGCCGTGTATCATATGAGTAAAGTTATTGATGCAATTCAGGCGATTAAGCCATCCGTAAGCCCAGTACTGGGTAAGGGTATATTAGAGCTTACCGATATCAAGTCATCTCCATATCCGGGAGCGTCCGTTGTGCCGGAGTACTGCCGGGCAACGTATGATCGACGCCTCTTAACGGGTGAGACTCGGGAAAGTGTGCTTGCACCCATAGAGAAAGTGATGGATACTCTTATGCAGACCGATTCGACAATAAACGCAAAAGTATCTTATGCCAAAGGTCAGGAGCAGTGTTATACAGGCAATAAAATCGAGGGAGAGCGTTTCTTTCCCGGCTGGCTGTATGATGAAAAAGAAGATTTTGTGCAGGCAGTGCTTGGTCAGTTGCGGCAGGACGGGTTTTCACCAAAGGTTACGCAGTATAACTTTTGTACGAATGGCAGTCACTATGCAGGGGAAGCCGGCATCAAGACAATGGGCATCGGTCCGTCACGTGAGAATCTGGCACATAGAGTCGATGAATACATTGAGATTGATCAGCTGACAAGTGCTGTGAAGTGTTATTATAATGTAATGGAAGCGTTGCTGAAATGAAAACTTTATTGAAAAATATTACAATTATTGATGGTACAGGCAATAAAAAGTATAAGGGAAATGTATTGCTGGAGGATACAAGAATCTCTGCGCTTGGTGATGTGCCGGATCAAATGGTTGATGCGGTGATTGATGGCCGCCAGCTTGTGGCAGCGCCTGGTTTTATCGATACGCATAGTCATAGTGATTTGCAGGTGCTTTTGCATCCGGAGGTTTTGCCGAAGGTTATGCAGGGAATTACGACAGAAATGCTTGGGCAGGATGGGGTGTCTATGGCACCGCTGCCAAAAGAGTATATTAGTTCATGGCGCAAAAATTTAGCGGGGCTTGATGGCGACAGTGATGTTATTGACTGGAACTATAAAACGACGGACGGCTATCTTACTGCGATTGAACAGAAGAAACCGGGTATCAATGAGGCTTATCTTGTACCGCATGGTAACGTGCGAATGGAGGCAATGGGACTTGATAATCGACAGCCCGATAAGGAAGAGCTGGCAAAGATGTGTGGGATTGTTCAGCGGGAAATGGAAGCAGGCGCGTTTGGTTTGTCAACAGGGCTTATTTATATGCCGTGTGCTTATGGCAATACAGAGGAGCTTATTGCGCTTTGTAAGGTGGTGGCGGGTTATGATGGTGTGTTTGTCATTCATCAGCGCAGTGAGGCAGATACAATTCTCGATTCAATGCAGGAGGTTATTCGTATTGGGCGGGAGTCAGGTGCTCGCATCCATTGGTCGCATTTCAAAGTTTGCGGACGCAAGAACTGGGATAAGATTGATCGGGTAATCGAGCTTTTGGAAAAAGCAAAAGCGGAGGGGATACGCGTTTCGTTTGATCAGTATCCTTATGTTGCAGGAAGTACAATGCTTGGTGTGATTCTGCCGCCATGGGCACATGACGGAGGAACAAATAAGCTTGTAGCAAGGCTCAGCAACAAAAAGCTGCGTGCGCGTATGGTCTATGATATGGAGCATGGCATTGATGGTTGGGATAACTTTGTCGAGTTCGCCGGACTTGACAAGATTTTTATCACAAGTGTAAAAACACAGAAAAACCAGGATGCAGTAGGACTGAGTCTTATTGAATTTGGCAAGCTGCGCGGGAAGGATACTTATGAAGCGGTATTGGATCTTCTTATGGAGGAAGAGAATGCTGTAGGTATGGTGGATTTCTATGGAACAGAAACACATGTACAGCGGTTTATGAAGCGTTCGGAAATGAATGTTTGTACCGATGGACTTATGGCAGGCAAGCCGCATCCGCGTGTTTATGGAGCTTTTCCCCGTGTGCTGGGGAAATACGTTCGCGAGGATAAGGTTCTTACGTTGGAGGAAGCCATCTATAAGATGACAGGCAAGCCGGCAGGGGTGTTTGGCATTAAAGACCGTGGGCTGCTAAAGGCAGGTTTTTATGCAGATCTGGTTATTTTTAATCCGGATATAATCTGTGATAAAGGTACATTTACAAATCCGGCTCAGTATCCGGAGGGCATTGCGTATGTCTTTGTTAATGGAGTGCTTACGGTGCACAACGGACAGTATATCGGTCAGAGAAATGGCAAAGTTCTGCGCCAGACAAAAAGAAGCTAAGAGCTGTTGTCTGGTGTTGGGGGAAAGATAAAGCGACTTTTAGCATTTGTGGCGTTTTAAAGTGAATTCTGAGCAAAAATTGTCTGCTGTTTACAATAGAAAAGACTTCTAAGTCTAAGAAAAATGTAGTAAACTTAGTAACGGGCATAAGTTTACTACATTTTGTTTTGTATGGCGATTTTATGTTGGCTCAGTTTAATCTTACATTTATATGGAAGGTTAGGTGATACGATAAAAAGCTATAGGGGCATACACATTTTTTCATAATTGATTTTTGTGTGCAGAATATAGCTGGGGGAAAAGAAAGCAGGGATACAATGGTTTTATTACAGGCAGTTGAGGGTGTTTTGACTCTTATTTTGATGGGGTTAGTTGGATATATAGTGGCATATAAAAAATGGTTTACACCAGAGACACAAGCAATTATACCCAAATTGGTAAATTATATTTCATTACCTTTGTTTTTACTTTGTAGTTTAGTGCATGCTTTTCATCGGGATGAATTAGTTCATTTGGTTTATGGGGCGATTGTGCCGCTTATTTCGATGATTATCTGCTTTGTGCTGAGCTTGATTTTAGGTAAAGTACTTAATATCAATAAAAAACATATTGGGATATTTCATGCGGCGTTTACAACATCAAATTCTATTTTTATTGGGCTGCCAGTTACGTTAGCACTTTTTGGTGAAAAGGCCATACCTTATACATTGTTGTATTTTTTTGCAAATACGACATTCTTTTGGACGATTGGCAACTATTCTTTAAGCGGGGATTCCGGGCAGGCAAAAGTAAAACTTTTTAGTCGTTCAACGGTCAAACGAATTTTTTCCGGTCCAATGATTGGCTTTCTGGGAGCAGTTCTGCTCATTTTGTTAAATATTCAATTACCTGATTTTATTTTGAATGCAGCACAATATTTGGGTAATATGACAACACCATTAGCCCTTATTTTAATTGGTGTTACCTTATTTGGTATGGATTTGAGGAAAATTCGTTTAAATCGGGATTTGATATGGGTGCTTGTCGGGCGTTTTGTTATTAGTCCGTTAAGTATTATGGCTGTTGCATATTTTATTCCTATTCCAGCACTTATGTATAAAGTTTTTGTGATTATGGCATCTTTACCGGCAATGGTACAGATTGTTGTTTTATCAAGCTTTTATAAGACGGATACAGAATATGCTACGCTTGTTGTCTCGGCCAGTACATTATTATCCATTGTGACCATTCCATTGTTTATGGTATTATTGTCGTAACGTAAGTCTGTTTTTTAGAATTACACCTATGTAAAAATTCAGTAAATGAATAGGTAGTTATTACGGAATTGTTATAGCAGTAATTACAATTAAAATTTTGTACAAAAAGAAGAACCGCCTTCAACTTTTTAGGGTTGATGCGGTTCTTCTGCCATTGAAAAGAACGTTACCTGTGATACATCGTGTTCGTAGAAAAACTTGAAGCATCTTTCACTTGATGGATATACTGAATCACCAAATGTTTCTTGTCGTAGGCCCTTTTAACCCACTCTTGTTCATCTCTCCATACCATAGTTCTAAACATAACCTGGTCTAGTCAATGTGACATTCCACAAACAGCTTTTCTGGTATCGTACGATGCTTTTTCTCACTGCTTTTTGCTAATATACCTACTAAAGATTCTCCTCGTTCTGTATATATTCTCGCAACCGGTGGTTCTTTTCTTTGATTGCTTTTAGTATACTATTAAACCGTAAAAATGTCAATTGATTTTTCAAAATATTCTGATTGAAAGATTTACCAATACTGGAAAATGTTTCTTGGAAAAGAAAAGGCAGTCTTATTTTAAAATCTTTTGGATTTTCTCGAAACAACATACTTGATTTCGTCCATTGTTTTTCCCATAGTAGACAGCAATATCAGCATTCTTAATTACCTCATCCAAGCTCAAACCTTTTTTGCACCTTGCAATACCTAATGTGATCGTTACTTTTGTACATGATTTTTTACATATGAAAACATGGTCGTTGATTCTGGAGCGTAATATTTCAGCGAGTTCAGCTGCTTCAGATAAGTTTGTTTTTGGCAGGAAAATTAGGAATTCTTCACCACCCCAACGAGAGATGGAATCTCCCTGACGAAATACTTGCTGCATAATAACAGCAGTATCTTTTAAGACAATATCACCGCAATCATGTCCATAGGTATCGTTTACTTTTTTAAAATAATCAATATCCAGCATAATAACGGCACATTCGTCATGCGTAACCACAAAATTGTTTATTTCCTTTTCCATCTGTTGTATAATAAATTTTCGGTTATAAAGGCCTGTTAAAAAATCAGTCTGTGAAGAAAATTCCAATTGTTTCTTTGACTTGGCCAGTTCAGCATTTCTTCGTTCTAATTCTTTTGTTCGTTCAATAACTTTGCCTTCCAAATCATTGATCAGATGTTCAAGTTCCTCGGCCATTTTATTGAAGGCGGAGCCTAATTTACCGATTTCATCATGTTTTAAAATAGCTGCACGTTTGGAAAGGTCGCCAGATGCATGTTTTTCCGTAATATGAATCAAATCATAAATTGGCTTTAAATATTGGTCGATTTTTTTTGTCCAGATTATAATAGCAATAATAATCGTTAAGATCGATAAAAATACAGAAAAAAGAATACTTTGCCGGAGCTGTACAATATAGTGTTCTTCTGGTGTAGCTATAATAATTAACCAATTCAAGCCAGCTTCTTTTAATTCCGATATTTTAATATACCATTGCCCTGTTTCGGTAGTTTCCATAAAATCGCGTGTTTCGTTTTCGTTATAGTCGGTTAATGCTTCTTGAATAATTTCATTTTTGATTTGATTGCTCGTAATTCGATGAATTGTACCCGTTGAATCAACTGTAAAATTTGGTTCATTTTCTGTGTTGGCAACTAACCGATTTGAATCTTTTTCTACGATATACGCAATTGCATTTTTATTTTGAACAACTTCTTTTAACTTCTGATTCATTTCTGATAAAAGAATATGGGTTCCTAAAACACCCATTAATTCGTCCTTTTTATTATAAATAGGATAAGAGGCAGATAGCGCCAGATCGTTCATAATAAAATGTTCATACACCGGAGAAAAAGTTGGTTTATGTGTCTGTTCGGCAAGTTGATACCAGCTTCTTGTACGAGGGTCAAATCGATCTAATCTCAAACGTAGTTTGCCTTTGGTAAAATCATCATTTATTGCATAATATTGTGAATGACCTTGTGTTGTTTTATTACTTTCCATAAATTCCAGTTGATTTTGCGGGTTGTGCCGTATACCATAATATTCGCCGGTAGACGTACCATAGCTAAAACTATACACATTTGGCGATGCTGTTTGCATAACTCCTGAAAAAAATCTTTCGCGATCATGAGCGTTATTTATATCAACCAGACCGCTTTTGAGAAACCAGCTGTTTTTTTCATTCATCGTTACAGGTGTTGCAATAAAAGTTTTTATTTCCTGTAAAATAGACATATTATAAGATTCCTGTATTTTCATGACCATATCATCAATCGATAATTTCCAATAATAAAAGGCGATACAACTTACTACAGTAAGCAGCATCATCATAAGAATAATGAATAAATAACGAATTTGATTTTTCATTGATCGTTGATAGGTATGCATGATTTTCACGACTTCCTTCCATATAGATCAAACGGTATGATGTAATTGTAACAATCTATACGTTGTCTGTGAGCTGCTGCGTATGTAAAAATTATCGTTTTGTACTATGTTTGCTACAGTGAAAAGTACAACTAAAGTAAATGTTCTCTACATAAAAAGAAAATACCTTTAAATAAGCGGCAGATTTACTGGTAAAAGTATGTAAAAAAATTTT
The DNA here is from genome assembly GCA_041669965.1 of Selenomonadaceae bacterium. Taxonomy (GTDB): domain Bacteria; phylum Bacillota; class Negativicutes; order Selenomonadales; family Selenomonadaceae; genus UBA1792. The sequence goes on along the minus strand of JBAYAD010000061.1, from coordinate 169 downwards.
TATGTTAAAAAATAAAAGTTCTCGGAGTTCTAGTACTTTGCGTTTTTTGCAAAATAATAATTTTTACTTGTCAGGATAGGCCTGTCCACAACAAAAAAGGTGTTCGCAATGAACACCTTTTTTGTCTAAAGTACATATTCTTTTGATTATTTTACAAGAAATAACATAT
>JBAYAD010000060.1:0-12333 GCA_041669965.1 Selenomonadaceae bacterium | reverse complement strand
TGTCGCTCCCTCCGTGGGAGCGTGGATTGAAATCTTGCTGACGATAATATTCGATCGTTTCTCGTCAGTCGCTCCCTCCGTGGGAGCGTGGATTGAAATGTTTCTATCAAATGCCAAACATCTATCTGCTAAAGTCGCTCTCTCCGTGGGAGCGTGGATTGAAATTTCAAACTAAACCCACACGGCGATTTTACGCCACAGTCGCTCCCTCCGTGGGAGCGTGGATTGAAATAGTTTGATGGTGACTTAATGGATACACACGGTAAGTCGCTCCCTCCGTGGGAGCGTGGATTGAAATTTTTTTAGATTTGGAGTTGATTTGTTGGTGATGTGTCGCTCCCTCCGTGGGAGCGTGGATTGAAATCATTTACACATGGTGATAAATAAGTTTGATGCGGGTCGCTCCCTCCGTGGGAGCAACTATTGAATTTAATCAGGATCTTCAGAAAGGTCTTCTAAGTCTAAGAAAAATGTAGTAAACGGAGTATAAAGCATAAATGATAGTTCCTTTCGATTGGTAGCGTAAGTTTATTGTCAACGAGTTATTCACTTTATGCTTTATTTTCATGCAAAAAAATATGTTGGGGTAAGCAATTTATTTTTTGCTTACCCCAACATTTATTATAAAAACTAAAATTCAGTAGTTTCTTTTTATTTAATGGAAGGTTATATTTCTTCGTCTGTTTTATTCTTGAGTAGATTTACAGCAGCACTGGCACCAATACGTGAACAGCCTTCTTCGATAAAAAGCTTCATGTCAGCTATTGTGTGGATGCCGCCAGCTGCTTTAATCTTTACGCTGGGACCGATGTTCTTTTTAAAAAGCAGGATGTCTTCATGCATAGCGCCATTTGTACCGAAGCCAGTGGATGTCTTGATGAAATCTGCGCCGCCTTCCGTAACAGACTGACACACTGCAAGTTTTTCTTCAGTGGTAAGATAGCAGGTCTCAATGATGACCTTAAGGATTTTTTTGCCAATGGTCTTTTTCAAAGTGCGGATTTCTTCTGTGACCAGATCATAGTAATGATTCTTGACATCGGTGATGTTGATGACCATATCGATTTCATTGGCACCGTCCTTGATTGCCTGTCTGGTTCCAGTGAGCTTGGCTGTGGTTGTATCGTAACCGAGTGGAAAGCCGATGACTGTGCAGATATTGACAGTACCACTGTAGGTTTCATGGATGCGTTTTATATAGCAGGGAGGGATGCAAATAGAAGCTGTCTTGTAGATGATGGCTTCTTCGCAAAGCGTTTGGATATCCGCCCAGGTTGTTGTTGGTTTTAACAGCGTATGATCAACACATTTGAGAATGTCTGAGCCTTTCATAGATAATCTCCTCCTTTTTAATAGGTATATTATAACACAGAACTATTCATGATAAGAGATTCTTGATGAAAAAGATTTTAGAAAACAGTTTCTATTTTGACAACTATAATGAAATAAAGTACGAAAAATAGTAATTTATATTGCGATTTTATTTATTTATAACAAAAAAATGAAATAATATTGAAGTTATAGAATGGATATGGTATATTTATCGATAGAAAGAAGAAATATAGAATATTAAAAAAATACTAAATGGAGGAAAAGAGAAATGACGATTCAGGGGATATTAATTCTAGTTGCGTTTTTTGTTTTTGCAGGGTTTATGATTACAAAGGTATTGCCGACAATTCTGGCATTGCCGCTTATGGCAATTGTCGTCTGTCTTATCGCAGGCATGCCGTTTCTTGCTATTATTAATAAGGTAATTCTGGGAGGAGCAACGATGCTGTCAAGTGCAATGATGGTTGTTGTTTTCGGTGCAATGTTTGCGCAGGTTATTATGAAGACGGGTATATCGTCTTCTATTATTAAAAAGGCGGCGGAACTGGCAGGGGATAGTCCGCGTCCGATTGCTTTTGTAATAACGCTGGCTGTTGCCTTTGTCTTTTTGGGGATGAGTGGTTTGGGAGCTGTCATTATGATTGGATCAATTGCAATTCCAATTCTTATGTCAGCTGGAATAAAGCCGGTTGTTGTTTCTTCTCTTTTGCTTTTTGGAATCCAGGCGGGTCTTAGTGCAAATATGGCAGCCTATGGAACTTTTATCGGAGTGTTTGGTGGAGAGATGGCAATTAACTATTATATGCCATCTTTGCTGCTTTCTGTAGGTATGGCGATCGTATTTATTTTTATCAATGTTAAACCAGAACGTAAGGTATCGATGTGGGCAGCCGGAACTTTGACGGGAAACAGCAAACCGAAGAAGGTTCCAGCACTTGCACTTATCACACCTGTTATTCCGCTTGTAACCGTATTTGCGATTAAAGGAATATGGGGACTTGGTGCCGCGGATAAAGGGATGGCAGATGCTGTTGCAGCAGCAATTCTTGGCTTTATTATTGCTTCCTTGTTTGCAATCGTGATAACGAATCCACGGCGCATTACTGGCATTTTTTCGGCGGCGATTATTGAAGGAATCAAGGATGTTGCGGGAGTTATATTCTTATTCGTTGGTATTGGTATGCTTGTTGCAGCAGTAATGAATCCGGCTGTATCGGCTTATTTAAACCCAATTATTCAATCCATTGTTCCATCGTCACCGATTGGCGTACTTATCTTTTTTGCAGTATTGTCGCCGATTGCGCTTTATCGTGGGCCACTCAATCTTTTTGGTATGGGCTCAGGGATAGCAGTGCTCTTATTATCACTTAATATTCTTCCGGTTATGGTTGTTGCAGGGGCATTCCTTGCGGTGGGGTATATTCAGGTAATATCGGATCCGACAAACTCACACAACGTGTGGATTTCAGACTATGCGAATGTAGAGCCTGGTGCTGTCCTCAGGATGACGCTGCCGTATACATGGGTAATGTGTGTACTCATGCTGCTGTATGTCGTGTTCACAAAATGGTAAAGTGAGGAGAATACTATGAGAAGAGTTAGAATCGGTATTGATGTCGGTGGTACTTTTACAGATGCAGTTGCAATTGATGATAGTACATATGAGATTATTGCGAAGGAAAAAATAGCAACGACACATGATGCAGCAGAAGGTGTGTCAAAAGGAATTATTGATATCATTCATCGATTGCTGGAAATAAACCATATTGCACCGGAAGAAGTTGTGTTCATTGCACATGGAACGACGCAGGCAACGAATGCACTGCTTGAAGGCGATGTAGCAAAAGTCGGTGTCATGGGGATGGGCAGTGGCATCGAGTCTTCACGAGTAAAAAGTGATAGTGATGTCGGTAATATTCCACTGGCAAAAGGAAAATATCTTCATACGGTCCATCGCTATATTGAAACGCAGGATGCGGCACTGGTGAAGGATAAGATTGCAGCATTTTTGGAAGAAATGAAGGCAGACGGAGCTGAAGTTATTGTGGCATCGGAGTCCTTTGGCGTGGATGATCCAACAAATGAATGTACCGTTATTGATCTTGCAAAAGAAAAAGGCATGTATGCTACGGGTGGACATGAGGTATCGCAACTTTACGGACTCAAGGTGCGTACACGGACCGCTGTCGTTAATGGCAGTTTGATTCCAAAGATGATGGAAACAGCAAATATGACAGAGAACTGTGTAAAGCAGTCGGGCATCCAATCACCATTGATGATTATGCGTTGCGATGGCGGCGTGATGACGGTGGATGAGGTGCGTAAGCGCCCGATACTTACGATGCTTTCGGGCCTGGCAGCCGGTGTTGCCGGAGCACTTATGTATGAAAAAATATCAGATGGTATTTTTTTTGAAGTCGGTGGCACGTCAACCGATATATCGGCCATTAAAAATGGTAAAGTTATGATAAAGTATGCACAGGTTGGCGGTCATAAGACGTATTTGAATTCGCTGGATGTGAGGACTCTTGGTATTGCCGGTGGTAGTATGATTAAGGTGAGCGATGGAAAAATCAGCGACGTAGGACCGCGCAGCGCCCATATTGCCGGGAAAAAATATGAAGCTTTTGCTGAAACGGCAGATATGGAACAGCCGGTGCTCCGGCTTATTGCGCCACGACCGGAAGATGAAGCGGATTTTGCGATTGTTGAATGTATAAACGGAAAAAGCTATTCGCTTACACTTGCCGGTGCAGCGAATATTCTTGGAACCGTACCGGAAAAGGATTATGCTCGTGGTAATAAGGAAGCTTCTATTAAAGCATGGCAGCCGCTTGCAGATCAATTGGGAATAACGGTGGAAGAGGCTGCAAAGCAGGCAATGGATATTGCTGCCGGCAAAGTAGGCGCTGTTGTCGAGTCGCTCATACAGGATTATAAGCTTACACCCAATATTATCAGCCTTGTCGGCGGCGGTGGGAGCGGTGGTGTGCTTGTACCTTACCTTGGCGAGAACATGGGTTATAAGTGGCGCATTGCAAAGAACGCGCCGTTTATCTCAACCATTGGAGTAGCACTTGCTATGGTACGTGAAGTCGTTGAACGGACGGTTGTAAATCCGGGCGATGATGATATTCGATCGATTCGCAGAGCTGTATTTGATCGTGTTATTCAGTCCGGAGCCAGTGAAGCGACGGTGGAAATTGCTATTGAAATTGATAAGCATGCTAATATCCTGAGGGCGATTGCTACAGGAGCAACGGAGCTTCGAACGAAAGATATTGCCAAGAAAAGTCTTGATGACAGCAGTCTGAGTCAGATCGCAGCAGACTCAATGCGATTGCCGCAGGAACAAGTGTCATTGTTGGCTTCTGTGGGGAAATGGCATGTGTTTGAGGGTGTACAGCAGGCAAAAAAGTTGATTTTCTTTACGAAAACATTTCGCTTTTTGCGGGTGCTTGATCGTGACGGTGTCGTTCGTCTGCAAAAAAATGAATGTGCAGTAATTCTTGCGGATAAAGAAAATCTGATAAAAGATATGAAAGAACTTATTGACATGAATACAGATTATGGAACGACAGGCGGGCAGCTGCCGCAGCTCTATCTTTTTTATGGAGAAAAGCAGCTTGATATGTCTGGTCTTGCTGGTGAGGAACAGGTTATGGCAGTTGTGGATATGGAAATGAATCAGATTGATTCAGTAGAGAAGATACTTGTTATTGCAGCAAAATGAAAGGATGATTTTATGCAAACCCTACGATATGCTGAGAAGGATATTCCCGTTTTGTATGATGTGGATTGCTGTGTGTGCGGTGGCGGAACAGCTGGTGTTCCGGCAGCCGTAATGGCGCAGCGCGGCGGACAATCAACAATTCTGGTGGAAAAAAGTATCAGTCTGGGCGGGTCACAGACGCTCGGACTTGTTTTGCCGTTCATGCCGACTTTTGCACCAAACAGCGATACACCCTGGATTGTAGAAATCAAGCATTGCATGAAGCATGAAGGTATTGCAATGGAAGATGGTACAACCTCATTTGGCTGGTTCAATCCGGAAAAACTGGTTTTTATCTATGAAAAACTGCTTACAAAGGCGGGTGGAAGAATACTCTACGATGCAGATCTTATCGATACAAAAGTGGAGAAAGGCAATATCCGTTATATTATTATTAATACGATTGAAGGGCTTGCTGCCATAAAGGCAAACACTTTTATTGACAGTACAGGTGATGCAGTTCTTTCACGTCTTGCCGGGGTCAGGGTTGAGCGCGGCTATGAAAAAACAGGTAATAATCAGCCGATGACTTTTCGTTTCGAGATGGGTGGCATTGATCTTGACCGGCTCTGTGCCTATACACAAAGTATCGGCGATACATGGTGCAAGACGTTACCACCTTATTTTGAAATTGCCATGGCCCGTCATCGTGATATCAAGTATACTTTAGAGCCGCTTTTTGTGAAGGGCTATGAAGATGGCGAGCTTACATTAGAAGATATTGAGTATTTTCAGGCGTTTACGATACTGGGGAAATCAGGATGTATGTCGATGAATTGTCCGGAGATTCCCGTTCGTTATAAGGCGACAAAAGCAGTTGATCGCAGTGAGGCAGTCACATGCGGGCGGGCAATGATGCAGCGGATAAGTTCGTTTTTGATTCGTCATATGCCGGGATTTGAGCATGCCTATATCAGTCGCGAACCTGTGATGCTGGGGGCGCGTGAGTCATTTCGCATTGTTGGGAAATATCAAATGACAGAGGCAGACTATTATGGACGAAGCCGTTTTGATGATGCAGTTGTATGCACAGCATGGTATATTGATGCACATGGTGAAAAAGTTGGCGAATATCTGGCAGAGGGTGAATACTACGAAATTCCTTATCGATCACTGGTTACAGAAGAAATCGATAATTTGCTTGTTGCAGGAAGATGTATCTCGACAACCTTCATCTTGCAGGCATCTATGCGTATACAGCCAACTTGCATGACCATCGGTGAAGCCGCCGGAATTGCAGCTGCCTGGGCTGGAAAGCAAGGGATTGCTGTGAACATGCTTGACTGGACGACGGTTCCAACAACCGTAAAGCCATATAAAAAATAAATAGGCGAAATCGTATCGTATGGAATGAATATAAACGGTAAAAATTAGTACATTGGTTTACAAGTTGAATGTTCTAAGAAACAAGAGGAGTGACTGAGTTGTTAGAAGAAGTAAAAGGAAAACTTATTGTATCGTGTCAGGCGTTGCCGGATGAACCATTGCACAGCCCTTTTATTATGGGACGCATGGCGCGTGCCGCAAAGGAAGGCGGTGCGGTGGCAATCAGGGCGCAGAGTGTGGACGATATTGTTGAAATTAAAAAAGTGACAGGTCTGCCGGTTATTGGGCTTATCAAAAGAAACTATAAGGATTCGGAAATCTATATTACGGCAACGATGCGTGAGGTAGAAGAATTGCTTATGACACATTGTGAAATGATTGCAATCGATATGACGGATCGGGCAAGACCGCAGGGTGAAAAGGTAGAAGACCTTGTAGAGCGTGTACATGAAGCCGGAGTTCTCGTACTCGCAGACATTTCTACGTATGAGGATGGTGTAAAAGCAGCAGCAGCGGGTGCAGATGCCTTATCGACAACGATGGCTGGCTACACAAGCTACTCAAAGCATATTGATGGTCCGGATGTTGAGCTTGTCGGACATCTTGTAAAAACGATAAGCGTACCCATCTTTGCTGAGGGGAAAATCAATTGTCCGCAAGATGTAACAGAGGTCATGCAGGCGGGGGCGTATGCAGCAATTGTTGGATCAGCAATCACACGGCCACAGCTTATTACAGCAAAGTTTGCTGCAGCAATATCATAAAAAAAGGTGGGAAAGCAGAGATGAGGCAGTATATTTGCATCGATATCGGAGGTACCTCTATAAAGCATGGTGTTGCAGATGAAAACGGTGTTTTTATTGATAAAGGAGAAATGCCGGCAGAAGCATTGAAAACAGGCGGAGCCGGGATTCTTGTAAAGGTGAAGAAGATTATCAGGGACTATATGCAAAAGACTACAGTGAAGTTTTCCGGCGTTGCAATCTCGACAGCGGGAATCGTTGATCCGGAGAAGGGCGAAATTATCTATGCTACACCTAATAATATTCCGGGTTATACGGGCACGAAGGTAAAGGCGGAAATTGAAGCAGCATGCGGTCTTTTCTGTACAGTAGAAAATGATGTGAATTGTGCCGGACTTGGTGAAGTCTGGCTTGGTGCAGGCAAAGGAGCAAAATCAGTTTGCTGTCTTACTGTAGGCACAGGTATTGGCGGCTGTGTGATTCTTGACGGGCATTTGTTCCATGGAGCAAGCAATAGTGCCGGCGAGATCGGCTATATGCATATTCCTGGTGGCGGAAAGTTTGAAGATCGTGCTTCAACAACAAGTCTTGTAAAAGAAATTGCAGCACGAAAAGGAATCCCGGCTGAAACGCTTGATGGGAGAAAGATTTTTGCCTGGGCGGCAGATGGTGACAGAGAGACAATTGAGGCAATTGACATCATTATGGAACGATTGGCAATTGGTATAGCAAATGTTTGTTATGTATTGAATCCGGAAGTTATTATTCTGGGGGGTGGCATTATGGCACAGGCGAAGCTTTTAGAGCCAAAAATCAAGACAGCACTTAGTAAGCAGCTTATTCCAAGTATATTTGAAAAAACAAAGATTGTTTTTTCTATGCTGCAAAACGAAGCAGGCATGTTGGGAGCACTTTATAATTTTCGCCAAAAACAGGAAAAATAATGTAATGAATTTACAGTAGGAAGGAGGGATCTCTGTATGGGAATATTGGAGCAATTAGAAAATCCGGCTTTTAAGGCATCAAAAGCGGATAAGCTTTTGATTGCATATATCAGAAAGCATGCACAGATTGTATCACATACACCAATTGCAACGCTCGCTGTTCATAGTGGCGTAGGGGAGTCTACGATTACGCGGTTTGTTAAAAAGATGGGCTACAAGAACTTGCAGTCTTTTAAACTGGCACTGACAGAAGAAATGACATTGAGTACAAGACGCTATATCATTAATCGCAATATAGTCAAGGATGAATCGGCAATTGTCACTGCGCGTAAACTGCTTGATATCAACATCGGGACGCTGGAAAAAACAATGGAACTGCTGGATAACGATAAGATTGAGCGGACAGCGCAAGTCATGCAGGCAGCCGAGCGGCTTCATTTTATCGGACTGGGTAACTCTGGATTTATCGCACAGGACTCAGCTTATAAATTTTACCGTATCGGAATGGAATGTCAGGGGTATGATAATAGTCATCGTATGGTAATTATGGCATCGCTTAGTAAAAAAGAGGATGTGGTAGTCGCGATATCTCATTCGGGGACATCACCGGAGATTTTGCGAACAGCAAGTCTGGCGAAAAAGAACGGTGCGAGCCTTATTGCAATTACAGCAAATCCACAGGCAAAGTTGTGTAATCTGGCAGATATTTGTATCCTTTATGAAGCGCAGGAATCATTGCTTGAAACGGGATCAATTTCGGCAAAGATGGCACAGTTTTTTATTATGGAGCTTATTTATACACAGGTTGTCAAAAAAATGGAAGATACAGCGGCAGAGAATAAGCAGAAGACTGCGCTGGCAGTTAATTTACTGCGGTAAAAAATAGAGAAAAAGGTTGTATTGAAGATTGCAATATGTTTTTTGCGAGATGCTTATAGATAAAATATATAAATTATGAAAATATTGCAAAAAATAATGAAGATATGTTGTTGTTTTGTGTAAAACATAGTGTTGTAGGAAAAAGTTGCTGCCTGGTAAGGGCAGAAAAATAATTGGATATTGCAGTAATGAAGGCTGCAATGGTTTTAGGAGGATGAAAAATGCGTGTTATTATTACGGATTCTTATGAGCAAATGAGTAAGGCTGCGGCCCGGATTGTGGCAGGACAGCTTTATTTGAAGCCGAACAGTGTGTTGGGACTGGCAACCGGAAGTACGCCATTGTTAATGTATCAGGATCTTGTCGAGGTACATAAACAAATTGGTCTGGATTTTTCGGAAGCGACAAGTTTTAACCTGGATGAGTATATTGGTTTGTCACCGGAAAACCCGCAGAGTTACCATTATTTTATGCACAAAAACTTTTTTGATAAAATTAATATAAAAGAAAAAAACATTCATATCCCGAATGGCAATCCTGTAGATGTCGTAGAAGAAGGAAGAAATTATGATCGTCTTATCGAGGAAAAGGGCGGGATTGATCTGCAAATCCTTGGTATCGGGCAAAATGCGCATATTGGTTTTAATGAACCGGATATTAAGTTTGAGGCAACAACGCACAAGGTGAAGCTTGATGAAGAGACAATACAGGCAAATGCTCGTTTTTTCGATGATCCCAAGGATGTGCCGAGCTATGCAATCAGTATAGGTATTAAAACGATTATGCTTGCAAAAAAGGTTATTTTGCTTGCTAATGGCAGGAATAAAGCAGTGGCGATTCGTAAGGCTATTTACGGCGGAGTCAGGCCGGATGCACCAGCTTCGATTTTGCAGCTTCACCAGGATGTCATCGTAATTGTAGACAAGGAAGCAGCAGCCCTTTTACCGAAGAATAAATAATTTGGTCAGAATTTTTGTGAAGTTTTGCAGTGAGCGGGCTTCACAAAAAATAAAAATAAGGGGGAAATAGTAAGATGGGAAATTGGTTTGCGAAATTACAAAGTATAGGTAAGGCACTCATGCTGCCGATTGCAGTATTACCGGCAGCGGCACTTCTTCTGCGCTTTGGTGCACCAGATCTGCTTAATATTCCTTTTATTACAAAAGCAGGAGGCGCGGTATTTGATAATCTGGCACTCATCTTTGCAATTGGTATTGCTGTAGGCCTGGCAAAGGATAATAATGGGGCAGCGGGTCTTGCCGGAGCTATTGGTTATTTGATTCTTACGGCAGGGCTTAAAGCCATTAACAAGGACCTCAATATGAGTGTTCTTGCAGGTATTATTAGTGGTATTGAAGCAGGGTATCTTTATAATCGTTTTTATGATATCAAGCTGCCGGAGTTTCTTGGATTCTTTGGCGGGCGGCGGTTTATACCAATTGTTACAGCGCTCACATCAATTGTTCTTGCTGGTATTTTTGGTGTGATCTGGGGACCATGTCAGGCAGTAATCCATGCAATCGGTGAATGGATCATCGGGGCGGGGATTGTTGGTACATTTGTTTATGGCGTACTCAACCGGCTTTTGATTCCGCTTGGATTACATCATATATTAAATAGTTTTATCTGGTTTGTTTTTGGCGAATACACAACACCGGCTGGTGTTGTGGCGACAGGCGATCTCAATCGTTTCTTTGCTGGAGATCCGCACGCAGGGATGTTTATGGGTGGGTTTTATATTATCTTTATGTTTGCAATGCCAGCGGTTGCTCTGGCAATGTACAGGGCAGCGAAGCCGGAAAATCGCAGTAAGGTTGGCGGGGTACTTGTCTCGGTGGCCTTTACGGCATTTTTGACAGGTATAACGGAGCCAATCGAGTTTATGTTTATGTTTCTTGCACCGGCACTTTATGTGATACATGCAATTCTGACAGGATTGGCACTTTCAATTGCGTATAGTTTTGGCATTTTGCATGGTTTTGGTTTTTCTGCGGGTTTTATTGACTATGTGTTGAATTGGGGTCTTGCAACGAAGCCAATTCTGATTATTCCAATTGGCCTTGTATTTGCAGTTATTTACTATGTGCTTTTCAGCTGGGCGATTCGCCGGTTTGATATTCCGACGATTGGGCGCTACGATGAAGAAATCGCGATTGCTGATGATACAAATATGAGCGAGTATACCGTTCAACTTACAGAAAAGCTCGGTGGTACAGAAAATCTTGAAAGTGTGCAGTCTTGTATTACGCGTCTGCGCCTTACGGTAAAAGATGCGGATAAAGTTGACGATGCAGCACTTAAAGCGCTTGGAGTTAAGGGTGTTATCAAAAAGGGTTCAATCGTGCAGGTTATCGTTGGGACAAGAGCTGAACTCATTGCCAATGAAATGAAGGCATTAGTAAAACGTGACAAGAAATAAGTAGTATAATACATGAAGAAGAAAAGGACTGCTGCGAATCTTTGCAACAGTTCTTTTCTGTAAAATAGCGGCTCATAAAGAAATGGAGATGTAACAGATGAAAGCAATTACGAATAGCAGAATTGTGTTGACCGATCGGGTTCTTACGGGATATGTCCTTATTTATGGAGAAAAAATAGAAGGGATTGTGCCGGAAAAACTTTTCCGGCCAATCGAGTGTGATGAAGTGCTGGATGCAGACGGGCGCTATACAGCACCGGGGTTTATCAATATACATATTCATGGCTGTGGTGGGGCAGATACGATGGATGATAATCCACAGGCACTTTCTGTGATACGACAAAGTCAGGCGGAAACCGGTGTAACAGCCTTTTTGCCAACAACAATGACGTATGATTTTCCTAAAATTTATCAAAGCTTTGAACGTATTCGTCAGGCAATGAAGTCAGATGAAGGTGCACAGATTCTGGGCTGTCATATGGAAGGGCCGTTTATCAGTGAAGCGCGAAAGGGTGCGCAGGCGGCAACGAATATTGTGAAGGCAGATTTTGCGAAGATTGAAGCATACAAAGACATAATCAGGATTGTTACGATTGCACCGGAACAATTAGATAACTATGATTTCGTTGAGGCATGCCAGAAGAATCATATCATCGTTTCGATAGGACACAGTTCTGCGGACTATTCAACAGCTGTAAAAGCAATAACGCTGCATGGTATACAGCATATTACGCATCTTTTTAACGGAATGGACCCTTTTCATCATCGCGCGCCAGGTGTTGTTGGTGCGGCACTTGATACAACGGCAAACTGCGAAATCATTACGGACAATGTCCACTCACAACCGATGGCACAGCGCCTTGTCTACAAATGCAAAAAGCCGGAAAATATTATCCTTATTACGGATTCTATGCGGGC
>JBAYAD010000059.1:0-12344 GCA_041669965.1 Selenomonadaceae bacterium | reverse complement strand
GCCTCTGTGAAGCTGTTCAGCCAAAAAGGATTTCAGGAATCATCCATTGCAGATATCATGAACGAAGCAGATCTCGGTATCGGGACTTTCTATAATTATTTTGAGTCAAAGGAAGAGGTACTGCGAAGTCTTTTGGGAAAAATTGTTGGTGAAATACAGCAATCTTTTGCGGCATTGCAGGCCGAATCAAGGTCATCAGCAGAGGTGCTTGAGGAAACCGTCATGCTGACAGTGAACATCTTGTCGGAAAATCGTTTTGTTTTACCGCTTTTTTTGAGCGCTGCGGATCGTTCGGCAATGCCAAAGGAAGCAAGCAGTCATGCAGGTGAGGCTCCGGCTTTTAAAATGATTTTTGATTGTATCATCAGAGAAGGTCAGGAACGAGGGGAGTTTCGCAGAGACATTCCGGCAGAAGTTATCACGGAGATGTTTCACTCCGTGTTTCAGGCGGCATCCTTCAGTAGTTTGCCGATGAGTTTTAAAGAAAACGTACAGTATAAATTGCAGCTTATGATGGATGGAATCTGTACAAAATAGATTGACCCGCACCGTAAATACTGGTATGATATAAAATATGAATTTGATTCAGTTTTAGAGAGATGAGTTGAGTGCATCTCTTTTTTTCTGAGCGGATATTTTATTGGATGGGTGAGTGAAAAGATGATTAGTGTCACAAAACTGTTATTTGCTACGGAATATTTTGGTGATTCACTGCGCTACACAGCGGATGCGAAGGATGCGAAAAATGGTGTCCATAAGGGTGCGGGTCCTGTCGTTGTCTGGAATTCGACGCGTACCTGCAATCTGAAGTGTCGTCATTGCTATATGAGCTCGGACGCAAAGAAGTACAGTGATGAGCTGACGACAGAGGAAGCAAAGCACTTTATCGATGATTTGGCTGATTTTAAAGTACCAGTACTGCTTTTTTCCGGTGGAGAACCTCTGATTCGTCCGGATTTTTTTGAACTGGCGGCTTATGCTGAAAAAAAAGGTGTACGTCCGACCTTGTCAACGAATGGCACGCTGATTACGCGTGAAGTGGCTCAAAAGATCAAGGATATTGGTGTCGGCTATGTGGGGATTTCGCTTGATGGATTGCAGGATGTCAATGATAAGTTTCGCGGCAAGGAAGGTGCTTTTGTCGCAGCCATGCAGGGGATAAAGAACTGTGTTGCAGTCGATCAGCGCGTTGGTCTGCGTTTCACGATCAATCACCATAATATCCAGGAATTGGAAAATATTTTTGACTTTATTGAACGGGAAGAAATCAATCGTGTCTGTTTCTATCATCTTGTCTATTCCGGCCGCGGTACTCAGATGATGAATGAAGATGTGACAGCAGAAGAATCACGTAAAGCGATGGATATTATCATTCGCCGCACACGGGATTTTGAAAAACGCGGGCTCAAAAAAGAGATCCTTACGGTAGATAATCATTGTGATGGTGTTTATATGTATTTGAAAGCACTTGCTGAAGGCAACGATGCACTGGCAGCACAGATCAGAAAGTATATTTCGATGAATGGCGGCAATCGTTCGGGAATTGCTTTTGGCGAAGTTGATCCAATGGGGTATGTGCATCCGGACCAGTTTACACAGCATCATACGTTTGGTAATGTGCGTGAAAGAAAGTTTGGTGATATCTGGTCGGATACAATGAATCCAATTATGGCGGGACTTAAGGATCGTAAGCCGCTGCTCAAGGGGCGCTGCAGCAAGTGTCAGTACCTTGATAACTGTAACGGTAACTTCCGCACACGTGCTGAAGCACGTACGGAAGATTTCTGGGCATCGGATCCGTCCTGCTATCTGACAGATGAAGAAATTGGTTTGACGACAAAGGCGGTGGGAAAATGATTATTTCATGGAATACGACGAATGCTTGCAATATGTACTGTGATCACTGCTATCGTGATGCAGGCTGTAAGGCAGAGGAAGAACTGAGTACAAGCGAAGCGAAGACGATGCTTGAGCAGATTGCGCGTGCCGGATTTAAGATTATGATTTTTAGTGGCGGGGAACCGCTGCTGCGTGAGGATATACTGGAACTTGTTGCGTATGCTACACAGCTGGGGCTTCGATCGGTATTTGGTACGAATGGTACACTTATCACGCTGGAAATGGCACAGAAGCTAAAAGAAGCGGGTGCGATGGGGATGGGTATATCACTTGACTCACTTGACATAGCAAAGCATAATAAATTTCGTAAGTTTGAAGGGGCCTGGGAAGGTGCCGTGCAGGGCATGCGCAACTGCCATAAGGTTGGACTGCCGTTTCAGATTCATACGACGGTTATGGACTGGAATGCGCATGAACTTGAAGCCATTACGGATTTTGCTGTAGCTGAAGGCGCTGTAGCGCATCACTTCTTTTTTCTCGTACCGACGGGCCGGGCCAAAACCATTGAGGCAGAATCACTGCGGGCACAGGCCTATGAAGACGTGCTGACGCGTATTATGGAAAAACAGAAAAAAGTCGATATTGAGCTCAAACCGACGTGTGCACCGCAGTTTATGCGTATTGCCAAGCAGATGGGCATGAAGCTGCGATTCCATCGTGGCTGCCTTGCCGGAACATCGTACTGCATTATCAGTCCGCGCGGCAAAGTTCAGCCTTGTGCGTATCTCAACATGCCGTTAGGTGATGTCAGAGAAACACCGTTTGATGAAATATGGAAGAACAACAAAGTTTTGCAGAAACTTCGTACGCTCGATTACAAGGGCGGCTGTGGAACCTGTGAGTACAAAACGGTCTGCGGCGGTTGTCGGGCCAGAGCCGCTTTCTATAATGACGGTGACTATATGGCGGAAGAACCATGGTGTCTCTATCATGGAAGAACAGGACAAGAACAAAAAAAATGATTTTGTGGAAATAAAAGCAGTCCATGCATAAGCGAATGTAAATCGTTATGATGCATGGACTTATTTGTTTTGCAAGAAGAAAACTGTGTGTAGTGATTGTTTAAATGTCTTTATAATTGATGATAAAAAAGGAATCTGCTATAATAAAAGCGCAGAAGAGAAACGATAAGAGAAGATGCATGGGATGGAAGAAGCTGTCCCGCTGTGAGGAGAATTTTATGATTAAGCTGATTATGTCGGATATGGATGGAACCTTGCTCGATGAAAAGGGCAGACTGCCGGAGGAATTTGATGATGTCATGGCGATGCTTAAGTCGCGAAACGTGTTGTTTGCTCCGGCAAGCGGGCGGCAATATTATGCACTGCTTCATCAATTTGAGAAATATAAAGATGATTTTGTTTTCTTTGCCGAAAATGGAACCTATGTAAGCTATCATGAAATTGAACTTTTTTCAAGTACGATGAAGGATGCGATACTACAAAGCCTGCTTGCGACCACAAAGCAGATGCCGGATGTTTATCCGGTGCTTTGTGGCAAAAAAGGTGCCTATGTGACGTCACATTATCGTCCGTTCCTGTCGGAAATGGAAAAGTACTATACAGCCTATACGTTTGTTGATGATTTTTCTGAAGTAAAGGATGATATTATAAAGCTCTCCCTATGTGATGCGGATGCACAGGATGCAGAGCATACGATTTATCCAAAGCTTGCTAAATACAATGGACGGCTTCAGGTTGCCGTAAGCAGTAACTTTTGGGTGGATGTCATGAATTTTGGCATTAATAAAGGGATTGCGATCCAACAAGTACAGAAGCTGCTGGGGATTTCACCAATGGAATGCGCAGCATTTGGCGACTATCTCAATGATGTTGAGATGATGTCGTCTGTCTACTATAGTTTTGCCATGGAAAATGCACATCCGAAAATCAAAGAGCTGGCAAACTTTCGCGCGAAAAGCAATGTTGAACATGGTGTCATACAGGGGATTACAGAGCTGCTGGAAAAAAAGTTGATATGAGGGAAATACCTGTAAATGTAAAGTGATTTGTACTGTAGTAAGATAGCAGGCATTTTTAGATCTATTGGAGGAATATAAAAATGAAACTTGATTATCATATGCATTTTGAATATGGTTCTTATGATTTTGACTGGGTACAGGGATTTTTTGACAGTGCAGCAAAGCGCGGTATGGATGAAATCGGTATTTCTGAGCACACTCATGGTTTTAAGGAGTTTGAGTCGCTTTATTATGACGATTTGATTCTGGATCATTCTTTTGTTGGTGAGTTCCAGAAGAAATGGCTGAAACGAAATAAGTTTAAATATACACTGGATGATTATTTCACATTTATGGATGCACTTAAAGCAAAAGGGAAAAAGGTCAAGACGGGTATTGAGGTTTGTAACTTCAGGAATCAGGCGAAAGTTAAAGCCATTTTGGCAGACCGTCCTTTTGACTATATAATCGGTTCCGTGCATTTCCTGCATGGCTGGGCCTATGATTCAGCAGAAATTAAAGCGGAGTGGAAAGAGCATAGTCTGCGTGAGATTTATGATTGGTATGCAGAAGAAGTGGAAAATCTTTGTGCTTCAAGGCTTTATGATGTATTGGGGCATCCGTTCAACATTCGTCTTTTTAAGTTTCTGCCGGATTTTGATGTGACACCTATACTTGAACGCGTGGCAAGAGCACTCAAGGAAGCGAATATGGGCATTGATATCAATACAGGTACGTTTTATCGTTATCCAATTGCAGAGATATCTCCATATCCGGATTTCATGAAGATTGCCGCAAAGTATGAGCTGCCGATTATTACGTCTTCGGATGCACACAAACCGGAAGACTGTGGCAGTTATATTGATAATGCTATTTTATATGCGAAGAAGTATGGCTACACCGAGTCGTTGTATTTTACACAGCGTAAAAGAGAATTTGTAAAACTTGGTGAATGAATAAACGGATTTACAACGTGTGTGGATTGTAGGGCAGAATAAAGAAAATGGAGTGAACATTATATTATAAATGCGCACTCCATTTTCTTTATTCTGCTTATTATACTTCGATTAATTCATAGGTACAAGATCCAAGGCCGATCTTTTCTGCGTGCTCAAGGCAGGAAATCCAGTCTGTGTTTGGACTGACGTTGTGAAAATGATCATGTTTTGCAGCTTCTGACGGATTGCTTGCAATGTTATCCGCAAGCATTGATCCTTGGAGAACAGGAGCTTTATTAACAAGGTCAGCACAGGCTTTATCGAGAGCAACCGGATCAAAAGAGGCGAGCATACCAAGGTTTGGTACGATGGGTGCATCGTTTTCTGCATGGCAGTCGCAGAAAGGAGATACATCGACGATAAGGCTGATGTGAAAGTTTGGTCGGCCATGCAGAATAGCAGCCGCATACTCGGCCATTTTCTTACAAACCATTTCGCCACTGTTCCAAGCGGTTGGCACAATGGCATTGACCGGACAGGTGGCGATGCAGCGGCCGCAGCCAAGGCAGATGTCTTTATCGATATGAGCTTTTTTCTTTTCGATTTTTGGAGCACCGGGCGCGCAGATGCGCTGACAAGCACCACAGCCGATGCATAGCTCTTCTTTGACCACGGGTTTGCCATCACAGTGCATTTCAGCTTTGCCGGCACGTGAGCCGCCGCCCATTCCAATATTCTTAATAGCACCACCAAAACCAGTCATTTCATGTCCCTTGAAGTGAGAAAGTGTGATAATGATATCCGCGTCCATAAGTGCTTGTCCCACTTTAGCTTCTTTGACATACTCGCCGTTTGGGACGGGTACATAAGCTTCATCTGTTCCTTTGAGACCATCGGCAATGATGATCTGACAGCCTGTTGTGAAAGGATTGTAGCCGTTTTCGTAGGCGGCATCAATATGTTCAAGAGCATCTTTCCGGCGGCCAACGTAGAGGGTGTTGCAGTCTGTCAGAAATACTTTACCGCCAAGTTCCTTAATCGTATCGGCAACGACTTTCGCAAAGTTCGGGCGTAAATAAGAAATATTGCCCGGCTCACCAAAATGGAGTTTGATAGCAGCAAATTTATTCTTGAAATCGATGTTTTCAATACCCGCTTTGCGCAGCAGATGATCAAGCTTTTGCAAAAGGTTCATGTTGGCATTTGCCCGCATATTGGTGAAGTACACTTTTGAGTTGTTCATGTTGATTTCTCCTTTAAATAAATTGTGTTCGTACTGAGGCTGTGACATTATTTGTTATAAGGGGGATTTTTCATAGAAGGTGATTTAACAGGAAGTCCAAGTGGTACGGCCTGTACGGCGATGGCTTTTTCCCGCATCTGGGCAGAGGTGAATCTCTGCCATATGGATTGTACGTGTTTGATGTAGTCCGCCTTTTTGAAGGCCTTTTTCAGCTGATTGGCTGTATGCTCCTGCAGTGTTTGAAAAAACACATCGTTTAGCTCAATGCGGCGCATTGCAAGCAACACTTGCAATCGTGTGTCAATGAGATAAAGATGCAGTGTCTTATCTTTAAAATTCCCCGGGTCAGGTAACTGATCCGGATTGAGAAGGCCAACAGCAAAAGGACAGTCGCCCCAGCCAGCCTGAAAAATACCATCGATTTGATAGAGAAAAAAGAGCATACCAGCTTCTTCAAAGAGAGCGAGCTCCATCTTTCCTGTACGAAAAGCTTCAACGGCAATGATATCGGTTCTGCTCATTTGCAAGATGAACATCATGCCATTGCGGTCAATTTGAAAAGATCCGCCGTCACCTGATACTGCAATCGGTAAAGGAAATTTTTCACCGACTTGAAAGTTTATATAGTTCATGTAATCCTCCATATTGTTTAAAAGCATTCACATATATATAATAACATATTTATTTCTTCGATGCAGGAATCCAATGAGGAAAAACGGAAATAATAAAGCGGAAAAAAATTCGGAAATGGCGGTGATACATATGAAAGAAATAGCAATCCATGAAATTGAGAACGTGTTGATCGGAAATGCACAGGATATTGTAGGCGGGACTGGCTGCACCGTGATTATTTGTAAAGATGGTGCGCCAACTGGCATTGATGTACGTGGTGGCGGACCGGCTTCACGCGAGACGGCGCTGCTCAATCCACTGGCTGCGGCGGAGGAGATTCATGCTGTGCTGCTATCAGGTGGTTCAGCTTTTGGACTTGATGGCGCAGGCGGAGTTATGCAGTACCTTGAGGAACGGGATATTGGCTTTGAGACGGGTTTTGCCAAGGTGCCGCTTGTCTGCGCATCGTGCCTTTTTGATCTTATGGTTGGGCTGCCCAAAATGCGTCCGGGTAGAAAAATGGTGTATGAAGCATGTCAGAATGCAGAGAAGAATCGGCCGGAAGAAGGAAATGCCGGAGCTGGTACAGGGGCAACCGTGGGAAAATATCATGGAATTTACTCAATGATGAAGTCGGGACTTGGTATTTATGCAGTACAGATTGGTGATCTGAAAATGGGTGCCGTTGTTGCTGTTAATGCGCTTGGGGATGTTTATGATATGGATACAGGGGAAATCCTTGCTGGTATGCTCAATGGGAAACAAACCGGGTTTGCCAATACCGAAATGGCGATGCTCGAGGATTATCACCGTAAGGAAAATCTTTTTACGGGCAATACAACAATTGGTGCCGTTATTACGAATGGCCGCTTTAATAAGACAGAGCTGACAAAAATTGCTGGTATGGCACAGAACGGACTAGCGCGTGTTATACGTCCTGTGCATACAATGGCGGATGGTGATAGTGTCTATGCAATGTCAGTCGGTAATATTGATGCAGATATTAATGTTGCCGGGACACTGGCGGCACATGTTATGGCGAAGGCTATTAATCGTGCGGTACTTACAGCGGCACCGCTCTATAATCTGCTGACGGCATCAACGCTTAAAAAAGAAAATTGTGAAAAAATTTAACCATAGATAAAGATGGAAAAAATTGATTTATCGTGCTATACTAAATACAATGTGCGTTGAGAGGTTCGCCTGTCGATAAACGTTTCGATACTGAGTAATCGTGCTACATCATAAAGGAAGTTCCTGCATGAGAAGGCGAGAGCATAATAAACTGCGAGTTGATCGTGGTCTGGTTTTGTATGCTATTCCCTGTGCTTTCGTGCACAGGGATTTTTGTCGTATTTGAGGAAAAAAGTCCTTCAGGTGAAGAATCGCAAAGTAATTTTTTTTAGTAAAGGGAAGGGATTTTATGGAAACACGTGTTGCGCTTATCGGTATTATGGTAGGAGATCGGTCTTCTGTTACGGCGTTGAATGCAATTTTACAGGAATACAGTGCTTATATTGTCGGGCGCATGGGACTTCCTTATCCGAAGCGTCATGTGTCTGTTATTAGTATTGTGCTTGATGCACCACAGGATGCGATTAGTGCACTTTCCGGCAAACTGGGCATGCTGCCGCATGTGAGTACGAAAACAATTTATACAAAAATACCAGATTGTGAAGAATGAAGGAGAGAAAAGAATCTATGTATGATCCGAAATCAAGTAAAGCTGAAGAATTTATTAATCATGAAGAAATTCAGGACACGCTTGAATATGCGAAAGCAAATAAGAGCAATCGTGAAATAATCAAGAGCATTATAAAGAAGGCAGAAGCCTGTAAGGGTTTAAGTCACCGTGAGGCTGCCGTCCTGCTGGAATGTGATCAGGAAGATCTCAATGAAGAAATGTATACGCTTGCTAAGAAACTTAAAAAAGAAATTTATGGCAATCGTATTGTAATGTTTGCGCCGCTTTATCTGTCAAACTACTGCGTAAATGGCTGTGTTTACTGTCCGTATCATTATCGTAACAAGACGATACGCCGTAAGAAGCTCACACAGGAAGAAATTGAAAAAGAAGTTATTGCGCTGCAGGATATGGGTCACAAGCGTCTTGCGCTTGAAACAGGTGAAGATCCAGTCAATAACCCGATTGAGTATGTACTTGAAAGTATCAAGACGATTTATAGCATTAAACATAAAAATGGTGCAATCCGTCGTGTAAATGTCAATATCGCGGCTACGACGATAGAAAATTATCGTAAACTTAAGGAAGCTGGCATCGGTACATATATTCTGTTCCAGGAAACATATCACAAAGAAAACTATGAAAAACTTCATCCGGTTGGACCCAAGCATAATTATGCATACCATACAGAAGCAATGGACCGCGCAATGGAAGGCGGCATTGATGATGTTGGCTGTGGGGTTCTTTTTGGTCTCAATATGTATCGCTATGATTTTGTTGGTTTGCTTATGCATGCAGAACATCTGGAAGCTCGTATGGGTGTTGGTCCGCATACGATCAGCGTGCCGCGTATTTGTCCGGCAGATGATATTGACCCTAAGACGTTCAGCAATGCCATCAACGATGATGTTTTTGCGAAGATTGTCGCTGTTATCCGTCTGGCAGTACCGTATACGGGCATGATCGTATCAACGCGTGAATCACAGAAATCACGTGGACGTGTGCTCGGCCTTGGTATTTCGCAAATTAGTGGTGCGTCCTGTACAAGCGTCGGCGGCTACGATCACAAAGAAGCGAAGGAAGACAACTCGGCACAGTTTGATGTTAATGATACGCGTACGCTTGATGAGGTCGTAAACTGGCTGCTGACGCTCGGTTACATTCCGAGCTTCTGTACCGCCTGTTACCGTGAAGGCCGCACGGGGGATCGCTTTATGAAACTTTGCAAGGCAGGTCAGATCAAGAACTGCTGTCTGCCAAATGCGCTTATGACGCTTAAGGAATATCTTGAAGACTATGCGTCTGCTGATACCCGGGAAAAAGGGGAAGCCATGATCAAGGCTGAAGTGCCAAATATTCCAAATCCGGCAGCAAGAGCAAAAGCCACAGAATACCTTAAAGAACTTCATGATGGTAAACGTGATTTCAGATTTTGATAAATAGAAAAGCAACGATACGGTAAAGATGCCGCAGCGCAAGGAGAGTGCCGTAGAAATATGTGCACTCTCTTTTTCATATGCTTCTGGCTGCAGCGCAAAATGCAGATATATTAAAATAGGGGGATTTTTATGAGTTTAAATGATACACCGCGAGCAAATCGGCTGCATATCGGTCTTTTTGGTAAAAGGAATAGCGGCAAGTCATCACTTGTCAACGCACTGACAAACCAACAGACGGCACTTGTATCGGCGGTAGCAGGCACAACGACAGATCCCGTTTACAAATCCATGGAAATCTATGGCATTGGTCCATGTGTATTTATTGATACGGCAGGCTTCGATGATGTGGGCGAACTGGGAACGATGCGTGTTGAAAAAACAAGACTTGCAAGTGAAAAAACGGATATTGCGATTGTGCTGTTCAGTGATAAAAATATTGCCAGAGAACTTGAATGGGCAGCGTATTTTAAAATACGGCATACGCCAGTGCTTGCGGTCATAAATAAAGCGGATCTTCTATTGGAAGAAGGACGGAAACTTGCAGTTACAATAAAAGCGGAAAGCGGGCTGGAACCTGTTGTTATAAGTGTACAAAAAAAGCAAGGAATTGAAAAAATTCGTGAAGAAATTATCCGACTTTTGCCGGAAGACTATGAGATGAAAAGCATCACAGGTGATTTGGTTCAAGCGGGCGATACAGTTCTGCTTGTAATGCCACAGGATATTCAAGCCCCTAAGGGACGCCTCATACTGCCGCAGGTACAGACGCTGCGTGATCTTTTGGACAAGAAGTGTATTGTACTTAGTGCAACGACAGATAAACTCGATGAGGCACTTGCAAGCCTAAAAAAACCGCCAAAGCTTATCATTACGGATTCACAGGTGTTTCGAACGGTTTATGATAAAAAGCCAGAGGAAAGCAAGCTTACATCGTTTTCAGTACTTTTTGCCAAATGGAAAGGTGATATTGATTTTTTTGTGAAATCCGCAGCAAAGATCGACCGGCTTACAGAAGACTCACATGTGCTTATCGCTGAGGCTTGTACGCATAAGCCGCTTAAAGAAGATATTGGCAGAGAAAAAATTCCGAGTCTTTTGCGTAAACGTGTTGGTGCAAAACTGGATATTAGTGTTGTGAGTGGTCCCGATTTTCCCTATGACCTATCGCCTTATGATCTTGTTATCCAGTGCGGCGCTTGTATGTTCAATCGCAAGTACGTACTGGCACGTGTTGAGCAGGCAAAGCGTCAGCAAGTGCCAATGACAAACTACGGTGTGACACTTGCCTATCTTGCGGGCATTCTTGATAAAATTGATTTTGAATAAGAAAACAGGGGTATTGCAAAAAGCAATACTCTTGTTTTTACTTAAAATTTGCAGGAAAATAAATGTGCTATGTATAATTACAAAATTGAGATGGTTTATAAAGAACTGAAGCAGGCACAGACAATCGATTAGGTCGATTATCGCAATAGAAATATGTGGGGAGGTTTTCTGTCTATTGTATATTTTGTTGTTTCAGAATACAATATAAGAAAGTTCTTTTAATATGAAGGTTGACAGAGGAGGATGAATATGAAGTATACGAAAATGTTAGTGCTGTTTTTAGTGATACTGTTGTCAGTGGGAAGTGTTCGTGCTGCAGCTGCAGAAAAGGCAGAGTGGTATTGGCTTTCTTCGGATGCTAAATACAGCAAATTCTTCGCACCGGCACGCGTACATGTTGTTACGAGTATCGATAATGTGCCAACTCAAATTGAAGCTTGGACAAAGACAAACTATTCATACGCAGGAGCAAAAGAAACAATTGATAATTATGGTATTGCTGCACAAATACCAGATCCGGAAACGTTAAGCTATAGTTTGGCTCGTGTAGAGATCAATCCACAGAATCGTACGATTGAGTATGCACAGGAAATATTTTATGATGCAAATGATAAACCAATTTGGTCTAAAGATTATGCAAAACGGACAGTGAAGGAAATTAATTCACAGTCTTTTGATGAGGATTTCTATAATAATATTGTTGATCAGGTATTCTCGCAAGGTGAAGTTGATCGTAAAAATGCAGCGGATCGCTGGCTGTTGCTTTGGCAGGCAAGCTCTGTGGATGGAGCAAATACCAGTTGTTTTGCTGATACAACGACGATTCGTCAACATGGTGACAATACAATTATTTGGAGCTGGGAAGAAACAAGGAATGCAGCTGGTGCTGTGACAGAAATTAAGTTTAATAAGAAAACATATAACTTGCCGCAAGAAACTGAAAAAGTAATCGCGTCTTCGTATTGGAATGCAGCGAAGGGCTGGTCGGATCTTAGCAGCGAACTGGACGGGCACTATTATTCAATTGTTCCGGATACAAATGAAGATGTTGGTGCGGGCGTACTTCGGGCTTATATAGAAAACAATAAAGCATGGGTAAATCGTTATGCAATAAAATAGGAAAAAGATTGTCCTGCTCATTAACATGGAGCAGGACAATCTTTTTTTGTAGTCACAATTTTGTGTAATAAGGCAGTAGTTATTTTTTGTATTATGAAAGATGAGTGGAACGCAAGGCTTGTAT
>JBAYAD010000058.1:0-12422 GCA_041669965.1 Selenomonadaceae bacterium | reverse complement strand
CAGGGCATATGGCAAAAGCACGTAAGCTTATTACAGATAATCTTAAGCTTGTCGATGTTGTTATCGAGCTTCTGGATGCACGTATTCCATATAGCAGTGCGAATCCGATGTTAAAGGACATTATTGCGAATAAACCGCGAATGGTAGCGCTAAACAAGGCAGATCTTGCAGATCCGGAAATGACAAAGCGCTGGGTGCAGGTTTTTGAAGAAAAAAATGTACCAGTGGCAGTTATTGATTCAATGAATGGCAAAGGCATGAAGGAGCTTGTTCGGATTGCAGAGAATCTTGCAAGAGCAAAGACGGAAAAGTTTATGAGTAAGGGTGCAACAAATGCGCGTGCAGCGCGTGCAATGATTCTTGGTATACCAAATGTAGGAAAGTCGTCGCTTATCAATCGTCTTGCCGGAGCGGCTCGAACAAAGACGGCTGATAAGCCAGGGGTAACAAGAGCGAAGCAGTGGATTAAGGTTGGTAAAAATATGGATCTTCTTGATACGCCGGGGATTCTTTGGCCAAAGTTTGAAGATCGGACAGTGGGTCTTAAGCTTGCTTTTACAGGGGCAATTAACGATGAGGTCTATGATATGGAGAATGTTGTGAATGTACTCCTTGATACAATGAGGATAGAATATCCGCAGCGTATTAGTGGACGCTATAAGCTTACGGGTGAATTACCAGAGTCGGCAGAACTTTTGCTGGAAGCAATTGGTCGTAAACGGGGATGCCTTGTAAAAGGTGGCTGTATCGATTTTGATAAAGCAAGACGAATTGTACTCAATGAATTTCGCGCAGGTAAGATGGGACTTATCAGTCTGGATCGTCCGAATGAAGGAAAAATATAAAATTATACAGGAAAGAAGAGTCTCCGTAACGAATAGTTTTTGTTATGGAGATTTTTGTTTATTGGAGATAGGTGGATTTAGTTAATGAGTATAGAGCAAATGACGATAAAAGAAATAGAGATGCTGTTTACGCAAGAAACTGTCACACGCGATATTGTAGAAAAGTTTCGTGAAGACAAGAGAGCAGCTGTTGGACGTATTGTTCATCGCTGGGATTTGGGACAGGCAGACCGCAGACGGGTTGATGATTTATATAAATATGAATACGTTTACAAAGAAAAAGGCATGCAATTTATTGCTGGCATAGATGAGGCAGGGCGAGGACCGCTGGCAGGTCCAGTTGTTGTTGCAGCAGTTATATTGCCAGTAGGACTTTATTTACCGAAAATCAATGATTCAAAGAAAATTTCGGCAAAAATAAGAGAAGAACTCTATATAGAAATTATGGCAAAAGCAATTGCTGTTGGACATGCTGTTGTCAGTGAGAAGGTAATTGATCGTATTAATATTTATCAGGCAACGATCAATGGAATGTATGATGCAATATTTTCACTTGATCCGCAGCCGGATCAGGTGCTTATTGATGCGGTTCCTCTTGAAAAACTGCCAATGCCGGCTATTCCTATTATCAAAGGGGATGCAAAGTCGGCAACAATTGCAGCAGCGTCAATTGTTGCAAAGGTTGAACGTGATCATATTATGGATGGGTATGCCAAAGTATATCCGGAGTATGGGTTTTCTCAGCATAAGGGATATGGAACAGCACAGCATATTGCAGCACTGAAAAAGTATGGACCATGCCCAATTCATCGTTGTTCTTTTGAACCGATAAAATCACTTATTCAACACTGATACAGGAGGATAAAAAGATGGCAATGGAAGCAAATGCAGCAGGCTTGTCGAATGTTACACCTATACAAAAAACACAGCCAGTATCAAATACAGAAAAAACAGAGCGCAGGTCCGGAGATACATCGGGATCATCGCCTTTTAGTCCAGAGACAAATGTAACAATAAAGAACTCAATTGAAGACATGGCAGGAATATTGTCAAAGGTTGCAGCAACGCAGAATACCACAGCGAATGAGATACCACAACAACTGCAGAAGATACTTCAATCAATCATGAAAAGTGCTTTTTCTGTGAATGCAAGTGTTGCAGAGGGAATGGGGAGTGCGGTAGAAAGCCAGCGTTTTACCGTTGAGCAGCTTACAACACTCTCTCGCATGCTTACACAGATGGGAGTGCTGAGTGAACAAGGAGCATTGACATCCGTATCCGATTCAATGCAGACACTTTTGAGTAACTTAAAAATATTTGATGGTGCCAATGGTGAGGTCTTAAATGCGGTCACTTTGAATAAACTGGCATTTCAGTTGCTTGGAACAAAGGAGGTAGCAGATCTTCCTGCGCAGTTGCAGATGTTTCTTGGTCAGCAGTTAACCGCGACAAGTACATTATCTGCTTTATCGCAACAGCAGACGACGGGAAATGGTTTCCTAAAGCAGCTTATACAATATTTTATGCCGACAACGCAGGGAGGACTGGAAACTACTGTTGCATCGGAACAAAACAATATAGCAAATGCAAATAATACAAATAGTAATAATAATACAAATACACAAAATAAGCATATGGATACTAACACTAACACTAACACTAACACTAACGCTAATACTAATACTAATACTAATACTAATACTAATACGGCACAAAAGAATACAATAACTGCTCGTGCAAATGTGGTTGTGCAAAATCGCACAGTGAATACAGATACCAATACAGTGCAGAATTCGAATACTGCAAGTGATGCGACTATGGTAAAAGCAGAGCGTGCAAGTGGAACTGTGAATTCTAATACTATTGGAACACCGTTGAAAGGTGATATGGGGGGGGCGGAAAGAAACGTAGCAACAAATGCAGAAAATACTTCACCACAGGCAAAAGATCAGTCGCAGAAAATGGGGAATATGATTCCAAAAGGAAATACTGAAAATGTAATTAAAATGAAGCAGGATACTACAGTAATGCGAACGACTTCACAGTCAGAAGTAGATCAAGGCAATATGCCTTCTTTACCAATGAAAGAAAAAGTGTCAGAAAATCCTGTGATGAAACAGACAACAATGATAAACACAAAGAGTACTTTAAGTGATACTACGGTGCCGCAAAGTCAAAATATGGCGCAACAGTCTGCAACAGCAATAAAAAACTTTGCTGCAATAAAAAATATACCGCAGGCAATGGATACGATGAAAAGTTTAGCGTCATTATTATTGCGCGATGCGAATTTAAGTGAGCAGGATGCGACACTTCTAAAGGGGTTCGTAAATGGTACGGATAAAATATTAAGTGAGCAGGATGCGAAGCAGCTTCAGCTTTTGATTCGTTTGAGTCAGAAGAATATGCCTGCAGTTATACAGCAGGCTTCATATAAACAGGATTTGCCGGAACTACCGAAACTATGGGCATTTGTTCAGCTTTGCGATTTGAGTGAGCTCAAGTCTATGCAATCGCATGAGCTTAAGAATGCAGGAAAAAATATTTCTGATTTTGCAACGATGCTCAAAAACACAATGACAGGAGATAGTAATGTTACAGAAAATCAGCGTTCGATAAGTTTTATGATGCCTCTTTATCTTGGGGATAATGAAAAGAGCTATCCAACGTACATTCATGTGTATGATGAAAAAAAGCAAAGTAATGAAGCAAGTGGTGAGTATCAGAAGGAAACATGGCTTAGGCTGTGTCTTTTGACAGAAAATATTGGTGCGGTTGAACTTGTCTGCCAACTTTATGAAAATCAAAATCTTAATGTACAGTTATTATTTTCTGATGGAACGGTAGCAAAAAATTTTAATGAATATATTCCTGACTTTAAAAATTCTTTTGTGGATTCATCACTAGTCTTAAAGGATTTGAAAGTAGGTACGGTAGGTAGTAAATCATGATAAATAAAAAAGATGTTTTTAAAGGAACTGACAAAATACAGTTGCCAGAAAACAATCAGGAAATACAGGCCGTTGCACTACGCTATAAGTCAGAGGAGAATATTGCGCCAAAGGTTATAGCAAAAGGGCGTGGCTATGTGGCAGAAAATATTTTGGCTGCTGCACAGAATAATGCGATACCGGTTTATAAGAATAAGACGCTTGTAAACATGCTTATGGCAATGGAGTTGGATAAGGAAATTCCAGCTGAACTTTATACAACTGTAGCCGAAGTGTTATCTTATATTTACAGGATGGATAAAAAAGCGAAGCAACCACCAATTCATTTATAGAGAAGGCGGATCAATGAATACAAAGATATTAGGTGATATGGGAGAGAAAATTGCAGCTGCTCATCTGGAACGGAAAGGTTATGCTATTATTGAAAGAAAGTTCAAGACACGTGTTGGTGAAATTGATTTAATTGCCAGACAAAATCATGTAATTGTATTTATTGAGGTAAAAACAAGACAATCCTTAGAGTTTGGCAGACCGGGAGAAGCGGTGGGGTATAAAAAACAGCAAAAAATTATTAGGACAGCAAGTTGGTATATTCGTCAAAAACATTTGGAGGATGTGTCTTGTAGATTTGATGTCATTGAAGTTTATTGTTGCCAAGAGGGTTATCATATAAATCAGATAGAGAATGCATTTGAAGTATGTTGAAGAAAGAGGGAGAGAATTGCGTATTGTCGTAGGAATAACAGGAGCTAGTGGAAGCATTTATGGAGTAAGGCTTATTGAGGTCTTGAAGCAGGCAGGCTGCGAAGTACATGTTGTTGTGACAAAAAGCGGATTGCAAGTACTTGCCTATGAATGTGGATTAACAAAGAAAAATTTAGTAAAAAAAGCAGATAAGTTGTATAATATTGAAGATATTGGTGCGGCAATAGCAAGCGGTTCTTTTCAGAATGATGCTATGGTTGTTATGCCTTGTTCAATGAAAACATTGGGAAGTATAGCAAATGGTATTTCAGATAACTTATTGACGCGGGCGGCTGATGTTACGCTAAAGGAAGATCGGTTGCTGGTTTTGGTGCCAAGAGAGACACCAGTTCATGCAATTCATTTAGAAAATATGCTAAAGCTTGCACGGCTCGGCGTGAAAATTGTGCCAGCATGCCCAGCATTTTATCATAAACCGCAGAAAATTGAGGATCTTGTCAATATGCTTGTAGGAAAGGTCTGCGATTCTTTGCATATTGAACACCAGCTGTTTGAACGTTGGCAGGGTGATAATAACTAAGGAGGGATAGCCTTGTTTGCTAAGACCTATGGTTCGACTACATTTGGTGTAGATGGTGTGCTGATTCACGTTGAGGTTGATGTGTCAAATGGATTGCCGGCATTTGATATTGTTGGTCTTCCCGATACATCTGTTAAGGAAGCAAAAGAGCGTGTACGTACAGCAATAAAAAACTCTGGAATAAAGATTCGACAGGAGAAAGTAACGGTTAATCTTGCTCCGGCAGATATCAAGAAAGACAGCTCAGGTCTTGATTTGCCAATTGCCATAGGATTGCTTGCTGCCTATGGTATCGTACCGCAGAATTTTTGCAAAAAAAGCATGTTTGCGGCAGAGTTGTCGCTTAAAGGTGAGCTTCGGAGCATACATGGTCTTTTGCCAATGGCAATTAATTGTCTGAACAAAGGTATCACGACTTTGTTTGTTGCACCTGGAAATGTTAATGAAGCACTTTTAGTGGATGGACTTACAGTGTATGCCGTGTCAACTTTAGCAGAGCTTACTGATTTCCTTGCTGGAAGGAGAGAATGCAGTCCAATAGAAAAAGGTGATAGCGAAGAGCAGAAAATGGAAGAACTTTTTGAGGATTTTGCTGATGTGCAGGGACAGTTCATGGCAAAACGTGCTTTGGAAATAGCTGCTGCTGGTGGGCATAATGTTTTAATGGTGGGTGTACCCGGTGCTGGCAAGACAATGCTGGCAAGACGTGTGAGTTCGATTCTTCCGATGATGAGTCAGCAGGAGGCGCTTGAGGTTACAAAGATTTATAGTATAGCAGGTTTGTTACAGCAAAACTCCGGACTCATAACCCAGAGACCATTTCGTAGTCCACATCATACGACATCATCAACGGCTATGATTGGTGGTGGTAGTGTACCGAAGCCGGGAGAGGTGACTTTAAGCCATAATGGTGTTCTTTTTCTCGATGAATTGCCGGAATTTGGCAAGGCAACCCTGGAAGTGTTACGACAACCACTTGAAGATGGGAATGTAACCATATCGCGTGTACATGCCTCACTTACCTTCCCTTCTCGCATGATTATGATCGCGTCAATGAATCCTTGTCCGTGTGGATATCAAGGAGACGATAAACACTTGTGTTCCTGTACGCCGAATGAAATAAAACGTTATACGAAAAAAATATCAGGACCGTTGCTTGATCGTATTGACATACATATTCGTATCCCACGTGTTGAGTATAAGGAACTTACAGCAACAGTACAAGCAGAGTCTTCTGCTGAAATTCGAAATCGTGTAGAAAATGCTCGGCAGATACAGCGGGAACGATTGAAAACATATAAGATTTTTTGTAATGGACAGATGGCACATTCATTGCTTAAAAAGACATGTCAGCTTACGGATAAAGCACAACTCTTGCTTGAGATGGTGTTTAAAAAAATGAATTTAAGTGCACGTTCATATGATCGTATCATCAAAGTAGCGCGTACAATTGCGGATTTGGATCATTCGGCAGATATTAAGGATTGTCATGTAGCTGAGGCTGTGCAGCTTAGAAATGATGTTGGTATGAACGGTATGTAATAAAAGTAATTCGAATATTGCAAAATTTATATTGCAATTTATCAAAGAATAAGATATTATAGAAAATAAGGGGATTTTATGTTTACAGGAAAAACAAAGAATTTAGGAATTGTAGGATATCCGGTAAAACATTCATTGTCACCGGTTCTGCAGAATGCAGCTTTAAAAGCAGCAGGACAAGATTATGTTTATGTTGCATTGCCTGTTGCATCGGATGAATTGCATATAGCTTTTATGGGGCTTAAAGCTATGGGATTTCGTGGGTTTAATTTAACAATTCCACATAAGGAAAAAATCCTTTCGTTTTTGGATGAAATTGATGAAACGGCTAAAATTATTGGTGCAGTGAATACGGTCGTTTTTGAAAATGGCAGATCCTATGGATATAATACAGATGCAATAGGATTTATTTCAGCATTGCAAAAGGGAAAAATTTCTTTAGAAAATAAAAAGGTAGTTCTTTTGGGTGCTGGAGGGGCTGCACATGCTGTTATTTGGGGGCTTATAAAAAACAAGGTAAAATCCATTTGTATTGGTGTACGTAATGTGAAAAAAGCACAGTTAGTGGCCGATGCTTTTTCAAAATATACAACAATAAAAATATTTGATTGGACGAAGGAGTATTTCCAAAAATCACTAGGCAATGCAGACTTATTGGTGAATACAACGCCAATGGGGATGTATCCAAAGATAGATGAGGCCCCTCCTGTAAGTTGGGAATACATAAACAAGAGGACATTCGTATATGATGTTATATATACACCGCGAAAAACGTTGTTTTTACAGCAAGCTGAGGCAAATGGAAATCTGGTTTTAAATGGCGAAGGAATGCTTGTAGGGCAAGGAGCAGCTGCGTTTAAATTGTGGACAGGTGTTGAACCAGATATGGAGCTTATGACAATGAAATTAAGAGAACAGTTAGAGCGTTTACAAAAGGAATAAATCGTTGATAAAAAGAAGCAGGGAAAAATATTTTTAGCAGCCAAGTTTAATCAAATTCAGTAAGAAAAGGTGAAGTATATGCAGGGAGCAAAAGATACCTTTCAAGTTTTGGTAAGCAAAACTATTCAGGGGATGCAGCGTGAGGAGCCTTTTGCCGACAATAGTCGACGAAAAAGAGCAGAGAGTGCACCTGTTATTTTGCTGGTGAATCAACTAATTGATGAAGCAATAAAAATGGGTGCAAGTGACATCCATATGGAACCTATAGGCGAGGTAGTAAGGACACGATTTCGCATTGATGGTGAACTTTGCGAAATGCATGAACCGATACCTATAGCGGTTCATGCATTTGTTATTTCACGTATAAAGATTATGAGCGGGCTTGATATAACAGAAAAAAGAGTGCCGCAAGATGGGCGTATATTATATTCAAATAAAGAAGAATCAATTGATATTCGTGTATCAACAATGCCAACGATTCAGGGGGAAAAGGTTGTATTACGATTATTAAATGCAGCAAATCGATTGCTTAATATCGATGAGCTTGATTTTTCTGAAGAAAATCGAAATACGTTTCGTAAAATATGTCATTTTCCTTATGGAATGATTTTAAACACAGGGCCAGTAAACTCAGGAAAAACAACTACGCTGTATGCAGCACTTAATGAATTGAATGCAGTGGGAAAAAATATTATAACAATTGAGGATCCGGTAGAATATTGTCTATCTGGAATTAATCAAGTTCAGGTAAATGGGAAAGTTGATT
Organism: Selenomonadaceae bacterium; assembly: GCA_041669965.1. Lineage (GTDB taxonomy): Bacteria > Bacillota > Negativicutes > Selenomonadales > Selenomonadaceae > UBA1792. The sequence goes on along the minus strand of JBAYAD010000058.1, from coordinate 4,091 downwards.
TGACTTTTGCTGTAGGACTTCGTTCGATTTTGCGCCAAGACCCTAATATTATAATGGTTGGTGAAATCCGTGATGAAGAAACCGCAAAAATCGCTGTACGGGCAGCATTAACAGGACATTTGTTATTTACGACAATTCATACAGGTAATGCAATTGGTGCAATATTTCGTTTGCTCGATATGGGAATTAAGCCATATCTTTTTTCAGCAGCGGTACGTGGTATTATAGCGCAGCGTCTTGTCCGAAGAATTTGTCCAAATTGTTGTGAATCCTATGAAGTAGAAAAAGAATCTGCCGAAGCTGCGTTCTTAGGTACGCATTATTATGAAGGACTGCAGCTTTTTCATGGAAAAGGATGTGATAAATGTAATTTCACGGGGTATAGTGGACGTTTGGCAATTCAGGAGGTGCTTGTGATAAATGATGAAATCAGGAAAAGTCTTATGGAGGGAGCAGATATTGTACAAATGAAAATACTGATATATAAATTTTTAAAAATGGTTTCTATGGTTCAGGATGGAATTGAAAAGGTTTTGCGAGGAAAAACAACTGTTAGTGAAATTTTACGAGTGACAGATGGAGAGATATGAAATGGATAAAGAAATTATTGGAAGATGGTCTAATATTTTGCAGGAAGCTATAAAAAATAAAGTATCTGATATTCATTTGGCAGCAGGACAACCTCCATTTTTTCGAAAAGATGGAAAATTATTTATTATGGAGAAAACTTCTTTATCACAAAAGGATATGCAGACTGTTCTTTTATCAATTGTGAGTGAACCACAGCAGCAGACTTTTGTTATGTGTAAGGAACTTGATTTTGCCTATGTATATGAGCAGCAAAGATTTCGTATTAATGTTTTTCAACAGTCAGGAACGTTGGCAATGGCGATACGTCTTGTTTGTAAAAAAATTGCATCGTTGGAAGAACTTGGTTGTCCGAAGATACTGCAGCAGTTGGTAATGGAACGTCATGGGCTTTTGTTGATTACGGGACGAACAGGATCTGGTAAAACTTCGACATTAGCAGCAATTATTGATTTACTGAATGCGACACAAGCGCTTCATATTATTACGTTAGAAGATCCAATAGAATATGTATATGAAACAAAGAAGAGTCTGATCAATCAACGGGAGGCTGGTAAAGATTTTGTGTCTTTTGCAACAGCACTTAGAAGTGCATTACGTGAAGATCCGGATATTATTCTGGTTGGAGAACTGCGTGATGCTGAGACGATGATGGCAGCAATGACTGCAGCGGAAACAGGGCATCTCGTATTGGGAACTTTGCATACTTTTGATGCAATTGAAGCTATTATGCGGATTGAAGGAATGTTTTCAACACATAATCAGGAGCAGATACGTTTGCAATTATCACTTGTCTTAAATGGCATTGTTTCACAGCAACTTTTGCCAGGGAAAAAAGGTGGACGAGTATGTGCAGCGGAAGTACTTGTAGTGGTGCCAGCAATACGGAATCTTATAAGGACAGGTAAACCACAGCAAATATCATCTCATCTGCAGGCTGGTAGTGGATTTGGAATGATGACAATGAATATGTCGATTGATGCGCTTTATCATAAGGATAAAATTACTTTGGATATTGCAAAACAATATAGTAAAAAAGATACTTTTCATCCAATCATACGATAAAAATGGGGGAGGTTTTGGGGTGGGACTCTATAAGTATAGAGCAAAAACATTGTCAGGAAAGGCAATACAAGGTGAGTTGATATCTGATTCATTGAATGAGGCAGCACATCTTATTCGAGAGAAAGGTCTGTATATTACAAAGTTAAAACCGGCAAAGAGTAGAGTAGAAAGGCTGTGGAAGCTGGAAGTTTTTCAGCATGTTAATCAACGGGAACTTTTTTTGTTATGTCGTCAGTTAGCAACTATGCTTAGTGCAGGGCTGTCTGTGAGTGAGAGCATTAAAGCATTAATGGTGCAGGATTCATTACACTTGTCAGTGCTGCAAAAAAGCGTGCAGCATGTTTATGAACAGCTGCAGGCTGGCTGCAGTTTGGCTGATGCTTTATATAAACAAAAGAATGTTTTTCCAGAAAGTATGATTCATGTTATTGCTGCAGGTGAAGCCGGAGGCACATTAGAGATTGTTTTAGAAGATTTATCTAATTATATGGAACGGGAATATGAAGCAAGTGAGAAAATGAAATCAGCAATGATGTATCCAATTTTGTTGTTTATAATGGCAAACATAGTTACAGGATTTATCTTATGTTTTGTTCTGCCAACTTTTGTAGTAATGTTTTCTAATCTTCATATAAGCTTACCTTTACCAACACGTATTTTGTTATTATTGAGTAAATTTGCTTTGGAAGATGGCTGGTTGATTTTTTTATTAGTAGTTGGTTTGATCTTTATTGGGGAATATTTTTATAATATTCCATTGTATCGTTTACGATGGGATCATTTCTTACTTACAATTCCACTTTTAGGTGGACTTATAAAGACTACAGAAACGATGCGGTTTACAAGCGTTTTGGCGACGTTATTAACAGGTGGGATAGTGATCGATGAGGCAATGGTGATCGTAAAGAAAGTTGTAGAAAATCATTATATGCAGTGGGTGCTGGAAAAAGTAGAAAAAGATTTACAAAGAGGCTGTACACTATCAGACTCTTTAACTGAGAGTGGACTTTTTTCACCAATGTTTTTACAAATGATAAGTGTAGGCGAAGTATCTGGTGAACTTGATAAGATGCTGCGAAAAATATCGGATTTTTGTAGAAATAGTATAGATGTTTTATCTCATCGTTTACAAATATTAATGGAACCAATCATGATTATTGTTTTGGGAATTCTTATTGGTACGATTGTATTGGCAATTGCATTGCCAATGTTTGATACATTAACAGCATTTTGACAAAGTTGTAAAAGGAGAGATGAAAATGTGGAAAACTAAGTATAAAGGGCAGGGTGGATTTACGTTGTTGGAGCTTATGATTGTTATGTCAATTATTGGAATTTTATCTATTGTTGCAATTCCAAAGTTCAATGATGCAATTGCTATGGCAAATACATCAAAGGTTCAGACGGATCTACAAACACTCAATACGGCCATCACAATGTATACTGCACAGAACGGTACTTATCCAAATGATCTTGTTCGTGATTTATCGGATTATATCGTAGATATTGATAAATTGCAGCCACCAAAAGGAGACTGCTTTCTGCGTAGTGGTGGTAAGGTAGCGATAACGGATAAAACGTATAGCCTTGATGCGATAACACGTACACAGGCTCTTTGCCAAAGCCATGCATTTAGTGATTTTGGGAAAAAAGAAAAAAGCAGTACATGAGAAAAGGGGAGCGTGCATAGAATATGGAAAATTTTTTTATACTTGTGTTGGGTGCTGCTATTGGGAGTTTTTTGAATGTTTGTATTTATCGTATTCCATTGCATGAATCAATATTATATCCTAAATCACACTGTTCAAATTGTAATGCAACCTTAAAGATAAAAGATCTTATTCCTGTATTTAGTTGGATTTTTTTGCGTGGAAGATGTCGATACTGTAGAAGCTTTATAGGAAGAAGCCTTATAATTATTGAAATCGTGATGATGATTGCAACCTATTGGCTTTATTATATGTTTGGATTGACAACTATATTTGTTACAGGTATTTTATTTTTTTGTTTTTTGTTTTGTATTGCCGTGATTGATTATTTTCATGGTTGTATTTTAGACCGAATGCTTTTACCAATGGGCGTACTGGGGATTTTTGTAAAAATATTTCTTTTGGGACATGCTTATGAAAATTTTTTAGGTGGATTTGTTTTAGGTGGTGGAAGTCTATTGTTTCTGTTTTTTTGTACGAAAGGCGGTATGGGTGGTGGTGATATTAAGTTTGCAGCTGTTTTAGGCCTTTGGTTAGGTTGGCAGTATATGTTGTTAGTGCTTTTTCTTGCTTTTTTTGCAGGAGGAATTTTTAGTACCCTTGTTTTGACTTTGGGTATAAAAAAAAGAACGGATATGGTTCCTTTTGGTCCTTTTTTATCAGGTGCAGCTTATATAAGTTTTCTTTATGGTTCGCAGATAATTGAATTCTATAGGGAAATGATTTTAT
>JBAYAD010000057.1:0-12424 GCA_041669965.1 Selenomonadaceae bacterium | reverse complement strand
CCTGCAATAATAAACATACGACGTCCCCAGTTTTGACCAATTTTTCCGGAAACTTTATCCGCAAGGTAACCACCAAGAGGATAAGCAAAAAGTGCAACTGCATAAGGCAGCATCGAATAAACTGCGCTTGCCTGGAGATTAAGTCCACGACCAATGCTAAAATACGAAGGAAGCCATGTCATAAATAAGAAAAAAACATAGTTCGTACAAAAATAAGATAAAGAAATACACCAAATTGAAGGTGTTCGAAAAATATCAGATTTCGTAAGATCAGGTTCATCATTTTCTATTTGTTTTGGTTTATCTGAATTGATATAGACCTTTTCTGCATCCGTGATACGCTTGTCCTGATCTGGTGTATCGCTGCCAAACTTCATCCATACAAAGCACCAGATAACTGGTAAAATAGAAAAGATATAAAACACATTTTTCCACCCATAATTCTGGATAACCCAAACCGTGATAATCATGCTGAGACCGATACCGAACGGGCAGCCAAATTGAACAAAACCACATGCAAGTCCAGATTCCTTTTTTGGAACCCAACGTGAAAGCATGGAAAAATCAGATGGCACGATTACCCCCTGGCCGATACCGACAAGTATACGAATCATCATGATTACAGCTAATGTAGATGAAAATGGTGTCAAAAGTGTAAACAGCGCATACCAAATACTTCCAACAATAAGTACGCGTCCAGCACCAAACTTATCAGCCAAAGCACCGGCTGGTATCATCGTGATTGCATAACCAATAAAAAATGCGGTTTGGACCCAGCCAAACTGTGTTGCACTCCAAGAAAACTCTTTCATAAGAGATGGGCCTGCCATTGACATACAGCTTCTAGCCAGAAACATGATAATGTAGTCTAATATTAATAAACCAACAATTCCCCATCGTCTATTTCCTATATGTGCATTCATTCTTATCCTCCTTATAATCTTGTAGGGAGCCTGCTCTGCTCCCTACAAAATTTCTTCCTCATAAATTATTATTTATCAATAGCACCATTTTGATTAATAAGAATACGTGCTGCCGTAAGTCGTTGTACCGTACGTGGTCCTTCTTCAAACCAAAGGGCTCTGGCATCGCGATACATTCTTTCTACTGGCCCCTGTGGGAATTCTTCAAAATAGCCCACACCACCACAGATTTCCAGACAAGCATCAGATACATCCCTTACTGTATTAATCCCAGTAAGCTTAGCAAGCGAGGAGACAAGTTCAATATCTTCCCCTCTGTCGTATTTTCTTGCACAATCTTGCAGCATCATACGCAGCCCATGAACTTGCGCTCCCATGTCAGCGATCATTTGTTGGACAACCTGCCGCTTTGCAAGTGGCTTACCAAACGTTACACGAACTTTAGCTCTTGCAATTGCGATTTCCATAAATCGTTGTGACATCCCAAGACAAGTAACAGCGATCATTGCACGTGAATGAGCAAGTGCATTCATGAAAATGCTAAGACCATCGCCTTCTTTTCCCATGATGTTATGTGCTGGAACTTCACAGTTCTTGAGAATGAGCTCCGCATGTCCTGCTCCTCGGCACCCCATCATATGCGGCATTGGTTCGATTGTGTACCCTGGTGTATTTGTCGGCACAAAGAACGCTGTAAGTCCACCGCTTTTGCGTTTTGTTTCATCCGTGACAGCAATAATATAAGTAGCATTCGATATATCAGTATGTGAAATAAGCGTTTTCTTACCATTTAAAATGTATTTATCATTCTTTTTTTCGGCTGTCATGCGAATGTCAGCACCCGACCCACAGTCCGGATCAGTGAGAGCAAAGTTAATATAAGAATCTGCATTAGCAAGTTGTGGTAACCACTTTGCCCTAAGATCCGGAGCGCCATGATCATACATGATTTTCCAGTTGAGACCGTTAGCATGATGCAAATTCATTCTCATGCCTCCTGGTCCGCGACAAAATTCTTCCATCACATAAAAAAACTGCTCCGTATTAAGACCAAGACCACCAAATTCACATAGCCTCAGGGTGCAGAAAGAACTTGAGATTTATATACAAAAGCTATTTGATGCTACTACCAAACTTGAAATTTACAACTTAATAAAAGAATATAATAAAATCAGGCAGGCTTATTTAAAAGACTACACCACCACCGCACCACCAACAGCAAGCACGCCAACGCAAAAAAAGAACCAATTGCTGCCACAGTAGTCCATTCCCTGAATTTTAAATAAGAATCAAACAGGCTCCTATATAATGATGTTTCTCATCAATTATGCAGGAGCCTGTTTGCAGGTTATTCAACGGATTCAGTTTAGCAAAAGTATCTCCAGCGCTGTCTCTGGAACCTTGCAATATAAGTATCCGCATGATATAGTGAATCTATATTATCGCTTTTATATTCAGACTAAATAACAAGCTTTTTAATAGATAATCCACATTTGGAGGCTCTGGCAAATATGGCAGATAGTAAATTATATAAAGTTGACGAAGTTGCAAAAATCCTTAACATTTCCCGTTTTACTGTATACGAACTCATTAAACGCAATGAGCTGCCCGCCTATCGTATCGGACGCAGCATGCGTGTTGCCAAAAACGATTTAGACACCTATACGAAACAGGCAAAAAACGAACCCTTACATGGTGAATATGCAATTATGCCGGTTGAACCTCCAATTAAAAATCCGGATACAGAAAGCATCATTATCTGTGGACAGGATTTGGTTTTGGATATTCTATCGAATCACTTAGAAAAGATTTTGCACGTACATATTTTACGCCGCTATGTTGGCAGCATCAGCGGCCTGACTTCACTATATAATCGGACTGCACACATTGCCAGTGTCCATTTATGGGATGGTGACAACGATGACTATAACGTTGCCTATGCCAGACGTTATCTTCCCGGAGAAAATGTCCAGATCATTAATCTTGTTTTTCGTATAGAGGGCTTCTATGTTGCCCCTGGCAACCCCAAAAACATAACCACTTGGGAAGATCTTATGCGTGAGGATATCCTGTTTATTAACCGGGAACGCGGTGCCGGTGCCCGTGTGTTATTAGACGAGAAATTTCGTCAGCTCCATATTGATCCACATGAAATCAATGGCTACGACAGCGAGGAAATGAGTCATTTAGCCGTTGCCAGCTGCGTAGCCCGCGGCGATGCCGATGTTGGACTCGGTACGGAAAAAGCTGCAATGCAGGTACAAGGTGTTGAGTTTATCCCCTTAAAAAAAGAACGCTACGACTTGATTGTACTAAAGCGCGATATCAACCAAAACCACCGCGATGTCTTACTCGAGATTTTGCGCTCCAATGAATTCCGTAAAGAAATCGAAGGTCTGGGCGGATATGATGTTTCCCGTATGGGTGAAATCATCGCCGAATTATAATGATCCTAAAACAAAGACAGCTTTTCTATGGTAACCGCCATAGAAAAGCTGCTTTTGTTTTTACACCTTCAAGTTTATTTATAATGCACTATTTCCTGTATCGCCCGTACGAATGCGAATCGCTTCATCAAATGGCAAAATAAAAATCTTACCATCACCAACCTTGTTTTCCGTCCGATTTACCCTGATAATTGCTTCGACCGTACGTGCAACCTCCTCATCACGAACCAGAACCATAAATAAACGGCGAGGAAATAATCGCGTGCCATCTAAAAATTCAACCACCATCTTTTCCGCTACTTTGTCCTCTGTCGAACGACCCAAAGCCAAAATAGTTTTCTTGCGTTCCGTAATCACAGAGGGATCATTGACCAGTTTTCCTCTTCCCATCACTGAAATCGCACTAAATCCAGGAATACCGACTTCCAATAAAGCTTTTTTCGTTAGATTGACTTTGTCTATACGAATAACGGCCATAACCTCTTTCATGTGCTCTCCCTCCTCTATAGACCCGTTTTTCCGCTGGAAACGGTATAGACCTCTTCTAATTTTGTGATAAAAATCTTTCCATCACCAAATGCACCAAACTCTCCAGTCTTACTGTTTTTGATGATGATATCTACGACCTGGTCTCTTGCATCTTCTTCTATCCCTACAATAATCAACGACTTTGGTATTTCATCATAAATCAACTCACCGATCTTTATCCCTTGCTGCTTCCCACGGCCAACAACATCAATAACAGTTGCCGCATGAAATCCTGCTTGAGAAAGACTTCCTAAAATCACATCTTTTTTTTCAGGTCTGACAAAAGCTCTTACCATCAACATATACGATCATCTCCTATAATCACAAATTTTAAACTTTGTCGGTATTGGTCCCCGCAGGAAACAACTCTTCTGCCGCCGCTTTATTTTCCTTGGCAGTCATGGACTCCGGAACAATTTTATACACCTGCACGCCTCGCTGATCATGGCTTGATCGATAGTTTTTTACCAGCTTTTCCGTTAATGGCTTTTTATAATATTCCGGCATATATTTATCCACGATTTTCTGTAAAATCATTGTTTTTTCTTCGTTGTCTTCAACCAACATTGTTTGACCAAACAAAACAATACTTAGATACGAAGTATCTGCCGCACACGGCATATCATCCATTACCGTTCCATATTCCCGGAAAACAGTAAAACAGCACCATGGATTCTCTTGCAGCGCCTCCGTTTTTTTGCCTGAAGCAAGTCCATGAAAATATAATGCAGTACCATTCCAAACATAATTGAGCGGAACTGCATACGGTCTGCCATTGCTTATCATTGCCAGCGTACCCACCCTCATCTTTGTCAAAAAATGCTGGATTTTTTCCTCATCCTGACAGACTCTCTGCTGATAACGAATGGTTTCCATCAAATCTCTCCTTTTTTATACAGAGCATCTAAGCCATCAAGGAACCTCCCCATATTCAGCTGTGCCTGTTCCATATATTCCGGGTGTGATACAATCTCTTCCTGCGTTTGAACATATGTATCGGGAACTAACTCATCCGCACAATGAAGCAGCAAATCATGAATGATTTCTGCTGTATTTTCCAAATGATATTGAAACCCGAATACACGCCGGCGATAAACAAACGCCTGATTCTTGCAGCCAATGCTCTTTGCCAAACAACGAGCCTCTTGCGGCAGTTCACTAAACGTATCCCCATGCCATTGAAAAACCATCATCTCTTTAGCGAATTGAGAAAACAGCGGCATAGTCTGTGCTTCATCATCAAAAGAAATTGGAAACCAGCCAATTTCTTTACACGGATTTTTCGTTACCTTTCCGCCAAGAACCGCAGCGATAAGCTGGGCTCCCAGACAGATTCCCACAACGACTTTTCCCTCTTTTATACTCTCGGCAATAAACTTTTTTTCTTTTTTCAGCCAGGGATAAAGAGCTTCCTCATCCACATTCATTGGCCCGCCCATCACAATCAGCCAATCAAAATCTTTTTGCTGCGGGAACCTGCTGCTATCCTCATACATAAGTGTCCTGCTCAAAGAACAGCCCTGCTGCTTTGCCCAGGTTAAAATTGTTCCGGGATGTTCAAACGGAACGTGTTGTACATAATGTAGGTTCATGATAATCCCCTTCCTCAGCAGAAAACATTGATTAAATTGATCTTATTTCAACACTAAACCTTTGCACAAAATACATTTTGATGCACAGCAGCGCAGCGTTTTTGATCAAACAATCCTGCCAGATATTCACATAAATCAAGTACCTGTAAAGCATCAGCCTGCTCCGAACATTCTTTTCGCTGATAATTTTCCAGGGAACAAATCTCATAAGCGTCATCCAAGGCTCGTATTTTTCCTGCCATTTGAACAGATAGTTTAATCTCCCCGACTTCTTCTACCGTATCCACCAGACACTGATAATTATGTGTTCCAGGATCAACACCATAAAGGTCACATAGCGCAATAAGATAATTCTCGATCGCAACCGAAGCCACATTAAAAACTACACTTACGTTCTGTTCCTCTGCCAAAAACTGTTTTGCCCGGCGATGATACATCATCGCATTATGATAATTTTTTTCAAATACTTCCTTATCTACAGGATATCTTTTCATTTACGCTGCCTTTCCATACTGCTCATCACCACATATTAAGCAGCCATTCTTTATTTTGTGTATATTCCATATCAGCAAACCAGACATTTGCCATTCTTTCTGCCAAAAGCATAGCACCTTCATACCCAACCGTCGGCTGACGATAAAGACCCGCACGATCAAAAACAGGAAACCCAACACGAACCAGAGGAATATGACTATCCATAGCGATAAATCTTCCCTTTGAATGCCCCAAAATAAGATCCAGCTTCAACCCCTCATTTTGCAGACGATTTCCCAGTTCCCACAAATCTGCATTCATGATAATTTCCATCTTATAGCTGACTTTTTCCTGCAGCGCCTTGATTCTCGGATCATCAGGATACGTCGTCGTATCATCCCCCAGCAAAAGCAGAACCGGCTTCATCTCCAAATCCAGGCAAAACTCTGCCAGACCAATGACTAAATCCGGATTCCCATAAATCGCCACGCGTTTGTCTGCCAAAAACATATGGGCAACATCCGTAATCGCGTCAAGTGCTATACCGCGTTCTTTAACCAGAGATGCCGGGATCGGCTTGCCCGTAATCTCTTTTACCTTTTGTAAAAAAGTATCCGTATTTCGTATGCCAATCGGTGTCGGTCCGATAACCGCAGGTACCCCGAACTCTGTCTCAAGATATTGCGCACCTTTGCCCACCTCATAGCGGTTCAACGCAAGCGTTCCAATTGCACTTCCTGTACTTTCCAAATCAGCAATCGTTGTGCTGCCATGAGCCACATGATTTCCCTCCGGCATCAAAGGAGCATCAAATTCTTCAATATCAAAAATCATCGTAGCATCAACCTGCATTTCCGAGAGAAGATGTTTCAGCGTCCGAACATCTCCTGGATTTTGCCAGCCGGTAAGTATATTCAGTTTCCCGTTTGACTCACCTTTTTTCGCAAAATGCTTTAAAATCGCTTCTACAGCAACATTATAGCCAGTTACATGACTTCCTTTAAAACTTGGTGTATGAATCGAAATTAAATGAACTTCCCGACCCGCATATTTTTCTTTTAGCAGCCCCTCATTCAGTTTACGAACGACGCCATCTATATCATCACCAATAACTTCCGTCGAACAAGTTGAAATAATCGGTACAACTTTAACGTCCGGATAACGCATCAGCAAAACATCGACAGCTTCCTCAACACGGTTGGTCGCGCCAAAAATCGCACCATCTTCATGAAGTGATGAAGACGCCAGTTCAAAACTTTCCTTATAGTGCTGTGAAAACCATAACCTTACAAACATGACACACCCCTGGCCGCCATGCACAATGGCAATACAATCCTTGATCCCTATACTGGCATATTGCGCACCTGCTGGCTGACAAGTAAAAATTGGATTGATAACTCCTGTACGCTCTTTTTCTTTCAATTCACACGGCATCGTCCTGCCCCCTTTTCTATTTGCCTGCTATCTGATTTAATAATTAGGATCATCCAGCTCCTTATTCAATGAACCCGTAATCGTCTGATAATCAAGCCGTTTTTTTAGTCCTGCCATCATTTCCTTGATCTCCGTTGCATTCATCGTCTTAATCCAGGGAAAAGTTTCCAAAAAAGATTCTACCATTTGCTGTGCTTCCGCCCAATAGTAACGCTCGGAAGGAGTGTCTTTCGAAACTTCTTCTGCGCACATAATCTGTGTAGCCTTTTCTAAAATATTTTTATTTTGTTCCACCCTGTCCCAGGTTCTGGAATTAAACTGCCACAAACAATTCTTCATAATATAATCCATCAAAGATTCTACACCATCTTTTATCGTTTTTTCCATACCAGTATAACCTCCTTCTAAGCATACGCTACACAGCGGCAAGCTTTCCCTGCAAAGGAAATTCCGGATACTTCGCATTGCGCAAGCGTTTCAAGCTGTCAAATTCACCCGTATATTCATGCAGAACTGTAGAGTTCACAACATCTGCGCTTAGCTTCCCATCGGACAGCATCTGCCGCGTTACAAAAGATTGATCTGTCGCAATCTCATCCTTGCTGATATCCACGAAAGCAAGCTGATGGATTGGTGAATACACCGCATTATAAATATCTCTGGCAAAACGCACCCAGCCCTCATATCCTTTATAAGGACCATTATGATATGCATGCGCATTGAGATACGGCACGCGGATTTTTTTTGCTACCTCACCAGGACGCTTACCCGTTATAATAAGATCCGGCTTCAGTTTATACATCGCTTCCACACTTTCAAGTTCGTTTGGATCATCAATAGCCAAAGCACCCACTTCACAACGTGAAATACCTTTTTCCATATCTCCCTGATGACCAAATTTAGTATAAACAGAAACAACTTCCAGTCCCATTTCTGCATGAATCGCATGCGCCCAGTGCCACAGCTTTGATCCACCCGGCCACAAACAAACCTTTTTACCCTGCAGCCGTTCCTTATACCAATCAAGTTCCGGTTTCCAGCGTTTTGTTTCGGCCTCAATAATGGCATTTGCCCGATCTTCGATGCCAAAAAACAGCCCTATTTTCCGCAACGACGAGGATAACGGTTCAAAACCACATCCGTCAATATCCATACGCGGTATACCGTAGCGCTTGCGCAATTCATTGCAGATATATTCGGCTGAACGCGCACATTCCAGAACATTAAGATCAGCTCTATGCATCGATCGCAGCTCATCATAAGAACCATTCCCCGTAAAAGTCGATAAAACCTGAAGTCCCATACGTTTAAAATAATCCACCATAACTTCCTGATCGCCCTGGATATTATATTCACCAACGTAATTAATTACATGATCGCTGGTAATCTTAGGTTCCACCTGCCCAACCTTTTTGTTGACCCAGGCAATATTGATTTTATGATGCCCGCCCGACTGGCTTGGTCCGGCAAATCCCGGCGAGTTGCAGACAAAAATATCTACATCCGGCATCTCATCCATAACATCCTGCGCAACAGCCTCAATATCATCACCAATCAGCGCCGATGCACACGTTTGATAAATTGTCATGCGCTTAATCTTGGGGAATGCTTTAAAAGCTTCTATGATATTGGCTTTCAAAATTTTTTCTGCCCCAAAGATGATATTCTTTTCTTTCATATCCGTCGCAAACGTATATTTAAGCTGGAAATTATCATTATCGCTGATATAGCGTTTTGTCTGCCACGTATCATACGTACAGCCAATAGGTCCATGACTGATATGGATAACATCTTTCATAGGTGTTCCAATAACATGCTTTGCCCCGCAATAGGCACAGCCGCGTTCAGACAAACTTCCCGGTATGGTATTTAAATATCCCAAAGGCAAAGCATCCGACAATTCTTCCCCGGGGTTCTTATCGACGGCATGCTTAACGCGTTCCGGAATACATTTACTACAATCAAATTCATGATAGGACATCTTTTTTCCCCCTCACAGCGCAGTTGATTTACTTTTTTATCGTTTTTTATCAGTCAGCAATACCATATTTGACAACCATAGCCTCTAATTCATTCATACTAAGTGGTTTTGGAATGACAAAGCTTTCATTTTCCATAATTTTTTCTGCCAATAGACGATATTCATTTGCCTGATTACAATCCGGAGCATATTCAACAACGGTTTTCTTATTGAACTCTGCTTTTTGTACCATATTATCGCGTGGAACAAAATGAATCATACGCGTTCCAATCGCAGCAGTAAACTCTCCCAAAAATTCTTTTTCTCTATCTACATTACGGCTATTGCAGATGATTCCGCCCAGACGCACTCCGCTTTGCTTTGCATACTTTAGAAGCCCCTTGCAAATATTATTCGCCGCATAAATCGCCATCATTTCACCCGATGCTACAATATAGACTTCCTGTGCTTTACCTTCACGTATTGGCATAGCAAATCCACCGCAAACAACATCACCCAGTACATCAAAGAAAACAAAATCCAAATCATCCGTATAGGCACCGTTTTTTTCCATAAGATCAATCGAGGTAATAACTCCCCGCCCGGCACAGCCAACCCCAGGTTCCGGTCCGCCGGATTCCACACAGCGAATACCACCATAGCCTTCCTTTACCACACGTTCCACCGTGATTTTTTCTTCTCCTTCATCACGCAGCATATCCATCAAAGTTTTCTGGTTCATTCCTCCAAGAATCATACGCGTAGAATCCGCTTTAGGATCACAGCCATGGATAAATACTTTTTTGTTAAAAAAATGAGCCATCGCAGCTGCCGTATTTTGTTGTGTCGTAGATTTACCAATTCCACCTTTTCCATAAATAGCAATTTTTCTCATGTTAAGCTCTCCTTTTTTTGATAAACATTTTGTCCTCTGCCTATTCTTTTGAAAAGATTGATTCATCTGCTCCACTAAAAATGGGTAAAGCAAATAATCCTTATACCAGTGGAATAGGAGAAATACCCTGACTCTATGAATATTGCAGTACTCATAAAGTTTTTTACAGTCTCTGTTATTTTTTATCCCCCCTTTAAACAAAAAAGGCGCTTTCGTTCCCTTTGCAGGACCGAAAGCACCATCGCTTATTTGCTAATGATTACAAATTCATAATAGCATAGTCATCTTCATTCGTCAACAACAAAAGCAACTAATTGTTTATATTTTTTGTTTATTTAGTTGTTCTTGTTGTTTCCGTTGTTTTAATTTGAATTTTATTGCCTAAAAAGAAGTAACTTTTACCTTTTCTGCCACTTCCCTTGAAAAGACGTATTTATCGTGCTACAATAAAATCAGGTAAATCAAATAATCCTCATACCAGTGGAATAGGAGAAATACCCTGACTCTATGAATATTGCAGTATTCATAGAGTTTTTTTATGCGCTGCTGCAAGCCGCCTGTCACAAAACCATTGTCATATCATACCAGCATGCGTCACCATGTAAGGAACTGGATTTTCCTTCGCATAGATACCCAAACTGTTCATAAAATGGAATTAATTGTTTCTTACAAGTCAATGCCATACTATCTTTATTTCTTTTCTTTGTCTGTTCAATAAATTTTTCCATCAAAAGTGAAGCAATTCCCTGATGTTGTACAGATGGATGAACCGCTAAACTAAAAACCATTTGGCAGGGAGCCGTATCATCATGCAATGTAGTAGAATGATATAACTCATCTGTGATTTTTTTTTGCTTTGCAACGCACCCATTGATAAAACCAATAACTTTATGTTCTTTTTCCGCAACAAGAAAAGATTTTTTGAACGCTGCTAATCTTTCCTGTAAGCTCTCATAATCTGCCGCTTCTTTTTCCGGAAAGCAACTGTTTTCTATATAAACAATTCTTTCCAAATCATTTGAAACTGCTGGTCTGATCGTAATATCCATAATAAACGCCCCTTCCATTGTTAAGCTGCTTACCCACAAAGCAGTTTAACAATAAATCTATAATTTATTTCTTATATTCTAAGCATACCACTCTCTTTATAAAATATCCACTTAGGACAGACACATCGCTTACCAGTAAACTATATTCCACGTTTGCTTCTATTGCTCCGTTACAAAGTGGCGTTTCTAAGGTCTGTAAATTTTTTATTTTTTCAGCACAGAAAAAAACTTGAAATCATTCTTTACAATATGCCCTACGATGATGCTTTCAATCAAATACTGTATATCCTCCGCCGAAATTTCATCTTTATTTTGTAACGCTTCATAATGCATCAACATCCCATGAAGAAAGCTGCGATGAAATTTTCTTTGTTCATCACATTTATCATAGTCCCTTTTTTTCAAAGTAACCTCTTCATGTCTAAAGTGAATAACTACGTTCTTTCCCAGTTCTACAGCCAGCTGCATAACTTTTTCGCGTGAAGCCCCTGAATAATATTGCGTTATAAGCTCATTCAGCTTAAGGATCAAATCATAATGTTCTTTATCCACTTCAGTATGTCCACTGCGAAAAAACGGTCCCCATTCAATTGTTCGGGATACTCCCCGATAGACAATTTGAAGATTCTCGTTACTAATTACCCGGTTCCGTCCCGTCAATTTAGCAAGATATAGCGAATTATCCAATCGTTTGAAAACAGACTCTATATCATCCTTTTCATTTTTTTCCGTGACACCAAAACTTGCCGTAATAGAATCCCCTATTTGTGGAAAAGCATGCTGTTCTATACAGATCTGCATCCGCTCCGCTAATGCTTCAGCTTCATTCAAAGAAGTATTATTTAATAAAACAACAAACTCTTCTCCACCCCAGCGACATAAAAAATCGCTCTCACGCATCGTATCTTTTAATACCCTGACCACTTCTTTTAAAACATAATCACCGTTTAAATGTCCATATTCATCATTAATATTTTTGAAATAATCTATATCCAACAAAATAAATGATATTGGCTTGTTTTTTCTGCTGGTTTCTGCTGATTTTCGTTTATATACATCCAGAAAGTACGCTCGATTATATACTCCCGTTAAAGCATCCTTACTTGCCAGTTCAAACATTTG
>JBAYAD010000056.1:0-12455 GCA_041669965.1 Selenomonadaceae bacterium | reverse complement strand
CAAACGCCTGCATCATTTGATCATCTGCCTTTATAATTCTAGGTTTTTTTTGCATCAATCCTTCTGTGACCCTTGGCAACCCTGCTGCATCGGCCATCACCGGAGAATTCAGCACAATTGCCTGTGGTGTACCAGATGTTTTATATTGAGAAAGCACATTACGCGGCACCATCGGCTTTACCATAGTCTTCTCTACCGGAAGCTTTTTCACCTTTCTTACTGGTGGTTTATCTTCAACTGCAGCGGTAACCTCAACCATGTCTTTTCCCTTATAGCCAAAAAACCCACCTTTTTTATAGCGCTTAATATGCAAAATCACTGCATCTATACCAAGTTCCGCCTTGACCATAGCCATTGCTTCCTTCGATGTGTGTGCTTTAAAAACTTTAATCTGCAATTATACTTTCACCACCCCAAGAATTTGTATTTCAACACTTTGTTCAATTTCTGCATGTGACAAGATAATAATTCCGGGAACAGAACGCTCTACAAGCTTTCTGAAATAAAGTCTTACGGCCGGACTCGTAAGCACAATCGGCTGATATCCCATAGTCGTAAGCTTCTGCAGTTCTGTGTTGAGTGCTGTCAGAAGTTTCTGCATTGAATCCGGATCAAGGCTTACATAAGAACCACGATCTGTACGCTGCACAGCCCCGGCAATTTTATTTTCAATACCAGGATCCAATGTAATACACGGTAATATATTATTTTGGATATTCTGCTGTGTAATCTGTCGAGCCATTGCATGGCGCACATACTCTGTGAGTATTTCCGTATCCTTTGTTGCTCTTGCATAGTCTGCAAGCACTTCAAGGATTGTTGCCATATCCCGAATCGATATTCTTTCCCTAAGCATATTTGCCAAGACTTTCTGTACTTCCCCGACCGTCATTAGATCCGGTATTACTTCATCAACAACCGATGCATTTGTCTTTTTGAGATTGTCAATAAGGTTCTGCGTTTCCTGCCGACCAAGTATTTCATCCGCATGTGATTTAATAACTTCTGTTATATGTGTTGCAAGAACAGATACTGCATCAACAACCGTATAACCATTGATTTCAGCCTGTTCACGCTGTGCTTCAGGAATCCAGAGTGCTGGAAGACCAAATGCTGGCTCAATTGTTTCAAGCCCTGGTATCTCTTCAAATACCGTTCCTGAATTCATCGCTAAATAGTGATCAAGTAATAGTTCTCCCTTTGCTATTTCAATTCCTTTTAATTTTATAATATATGCATTCGGTTTTATTTGAATATTATCCCTAATACGTATTGTAGGTACAACAAGCCCTAATTCTAAAGCACATTGACGGCGAATCATAACAATACGTTCAAGAAGATCTCCACCCTGTCCTGTATCAACAAGCGGAATCAGACTATACCCAATTTCAAGTTCCATCGGATCGACCTGAAGTAAAGAAATAATATTTTCCGGCTTCGTTGCCTCCTCTTTTGCTGCCTTCTCTGCTTTTTCCCTTTCCCCTGTATCTGCCTGATCAGATTCTTTCTCTGACTTATTTAGAGTATAAGCTATACAAAAAGTTGCTACAGAAAGACAGAAAAACGGAACACCCGGAAGTCCCGGAATGACCGCAAAAAGAAAAAGTACAGAAGATGCAATAAAGAAAATTCTCGGATTACGAAAAAGTTGTGATACAAGATCATGTCCAAGATTCTCATCCGAAGCAGCACGCGTTACGATGATACCCGTTGCCGTAGACACAAGAAGTGCTGGAATCTGATTGACAAGACCTTCACCTACAGTCAACAAAGTATACTGGTGTAACGCTTGCAAAACCGAAAGATTTCGCTGTACCATACCAATAACAAAACCACCAAAGATGTTAATCATAATAATGATAATTGCTGCAATTGCATCCCCTTTAACAAACTTGCTGGCACCATCCATAGCACCATAGAAATCTGCCTCACGCTGTATTTTCAAGCGCCGATCCCGCGCTTCTGTATCAGATATTGCCCCCTGATTCAGATCAGCATCAATTGCCATCTGCTTCCCAGGCATAGCATCTAACGTAAAACGGGCCGAAACTTCTGCAACGCGTTCCGCCCCTTTTGTAATAACAATAAACTGAATAATAATCAAAATAACAAAAACAATGAATCCAACAACAGGATTCCCACCAACAACAAAGTTACCAAATGAAGTAATAACTTCACCTGCATAGCCTTCAAGCAAAATGAGACGTGTTGAGGAAACATTGAGTGCTAAACGAAAAAGTGTCGTGATTAAAAGCAAAGACGGAAAAACCGAAAAATCAAGCGGTTCTACATTATAAATCGACACCATTACAATAACAAGTGCTAATGTGATATTAAGACACAAAAGCAAATCCAAAAGTACTGTCGGCAATGGAATAATCATCATAATTACAATTGTGATGATTGCCAAAGCAGTAACTACATCACTATACTTTTGTACAAACCCGCCTACAGCCGAAGAATTTTGTGCAGCCATCCCGTATGCTCCTTACCAATAGATAAAATATATATATTCTATGCTAATTTCTTATTTTTTAGGCGATATACATAAGCAAGTACCTCTGCCACCGACTTATATAAATCCTGCGGCACACTATCACCTATTTCAGTCGTCGCATATAAAGCACGTGCAAGCGGTCTGTTTTCAACAATTACAACATTAGCTTCTCGTGCAAGATCTTTAATCTTCTGTGCAACAAGATCCTGTCCCTTGGCAACAACAACTGGTGCTGCCATACCTTTTTCGTACTTTAAAGCCACGGCAAAATGTGTCGGGTTCGTCACAATTACATCTGCACTCGGTACCTCCTGCATCATTCGCTGCATAGCCATCTGCCGTTGTTTCTGACGAATCTTCCCCTTGATCTGAGGATCACCTTCTGATTGTTTCATTTCATCCTTAACATCCTGCTTACTCATTTTCAAACTCTGTGTATTCTCCCATTTCTGATACATATAATCCAAAACCGCCAATACAAGAAACACACCACAAATCTGAAATGCTAACGTGAAAATTACATCTGCAATCAAGTGAAGACTAGCAGAAAGATCTGTATAAATAAGCCTTGGCATTTGTATAACCTCTGCCATCAAATAACGATAAATAAAAAAACCAATAATTATAATCTTAACAAGAGATTTTACAAGTTCAACAAGAGCTCTTTTCGAAAAAATACGGCCAAAACCCGTTATTGGATTCAATTTACCCAAGTTAACCTCTAAAGTCTCTGTTGTAAAATTAATCCCCACCTGAAAAAGATTTATTGTAAGCCCTGTCACCATGATGATAATCATAATAGGCAACGCTGTTTTTGCCATTACTATAATAATTCCAATAAAAAGCTGCATAATGGACTCTGTATCTATTGATTGATTCATATGTCTAAAAATATAAACCATATAATTAACAATCTCATCATATATAGATGCACCTAAAATATTCAATGCAAAAAATCCACTCAGAATGACAAATGCGGCACTAATTTCCTGGCTCTTACCAATCTGACCTTTTTTACGTGCATCATTTCTTTTTTTTGCTGTAGGATCTTCTGTCTTTTCCCCAGCAAAAAGCTGCAAATCAAAAGAAAATTTTCTATTGTATTGCCCGCAATGCGCTGGATATGTTTCCATACATTTCATTAAATATCACATCCAAAAACAAAATGTAAAACGGTATCATTATTGACAATACAAAAAGCCCTATGCCGATCTGTAGCGGTATACCAACAACAAAAACATTCATCTGCGGCATTGTCCTGGCCAAAACGCCAAGTCCAACATTTGTCAATAAAATAGCAAAAAGAACCGGCAATGCTATTTTTACCCCTGTAACAAAAATGCCTGCCGTAAAATCAACAATGATATTCGTTAAACTCAAATGATATGAAGCACTTAAAATTGGTACAGCTCGAAAACTTTCAAACAAAGCTGTAATAATTACATGATGCCCATTCGTTACAAGAAAAACAATAATACCTAAATTGTAAAGAAAACTCCCTAAAAGCGGAATCTGTTGTCCTGACGTAGGATCGACAACATTTACAATTGAAAAACCGACCTGCATATCAAGAAGAACACCTGCCATATGAATTGCTGAAAAAGAAATATATGCTACAAATCCAATAAGCCAGCCAACGCCAAGTTCTGTAATAACAGCCAAAACATAGCCAACTAAATCCATCGGTACAGTCACATTTATCATCTGATCAATAATTGGAAAAAGCACAACGGATATAGCCAGTGTCGAACCAACACGGATATATACAGGAATATTTATACTGCCGAAAAACGGTGCAATCATAAATATTCCGCTAACCCTTGTCAATACGAGAAAGAATATCGCTGCATGATTTTGCATCAACTCATACAAATCCAAATTTTTCTCCCCTCATCATCCAATGTACCCAGGTAAATTAATAAATATATTTGATACATATTCCACCATAAGGCGAAGCATCCATGGTCCAAAAACCAAAATAGCAACAAACACAGCAATAATCTTTGGAATAAATGCTAATGTCTGTTCCTGAATTGAAGTGGTTGCCTGAAAAACACTGACAAGAAGGCCTACAAGAAGCCCCAGTCCCAACATCGGCGCAGAAATAAGCATAACCATCATAAGTGCTTCCTGCCCAAGCTGAATTACTACGTCACCGGACATTTTCTCATCCCCTATTTAAAGCTTATAATTAATGATTTTATAAGCAAATGCCAACCATCCACCATAACAAACAATAAAATTTTAAATGGCAATGAAATCATAACTGGCGGCAACATCATCATCCCCATTGACATTAGCGTACTTGCTACAATCATGTCAATAACGATAAATGGTATATAAATCATAAAACCAATTTGAAAAGCCGTCTTCAGCTCACTTATAATATAAGCCGGAATCAATGTAATAGTTGATACATCATCCTGTGATTCTGGCCGTTTTACCTGTGATAAATTCACAAATAAAGCAAGATCTGATTCACGCGTCTGCTTAAACATGAACTCTCTTACTGGTTCTACTACATTCGTAATAGCCTCTTCCTGTGTAATCTGTCCTGCCAGATATGGCTGCAATCCATTCTCATTTGCTTGTCCCCAGTAAGGAGACATAATATAAAAAGAAAGAAACAATGAAAGCGCAACTATTACCTGATTTGGCGGCATATTTTGCGTAGACAAAGCATTTCGCAAAAAAGATAAAACAACAACAATTCGAATGAATGATGTTGTCATAATCAAAATAGACGGCGCAATAGACAATATTGTCAGCACCGCCATAATCTGTAAGGTAATCGCTATATCCTGTGGATTATCTGATGATCCGACACCAATATTTATATTTGGAATCAAAGGCGCTGCAAAAACGTCCTTCGGAATACATAAAACTAAAAGCAAAATCCCCACCAATAGGAGAAATCGCTGCTGCTTTAACACCGCCTCACAACCTTTTCTCTCACTTATGATATTTTCCATCCTTAAATAATGATGGAACCCGCCTTGCAATCTGTTCTAATGAGTTAAGCTGTTGCGAAAAAAGATGATCTGTTCCCAGAGAAGCCTTTTCCATTGGTTTGCTGTGAAGTCGCTCAATTTCATTTACATCCACAATCTCTTTTAACAATGTTATAGATTGTTCCGTGACACCAAGCACAAAAATTCTGCTGGCAAGCTCAACGACACAAACGGAACGATTAGGTCCCAACGGCAAATGTTCTAAAATCCGGCCTTCACTCTGTGGTGTTATGGCAGCAAATCGTCCGCTCAAAAATCGCGAAGCAAAGTAAGCTAACACCAGAACAAAAGCAAACACCAATAAAAGACTTATTACATAAGCCAGTGTCGACCACCAGGAAGCCTGGGTTGGGCGAGGGTCGGCAGTTTCATAACCAGACAAATAACCTCCACTGCCTGTACCAGCAGCCGAGGCTGCCTGTCCTAACGATGGCAGCGCAAGAAACAATAAAGTCCCAGTGAACAGTACTAAAATTAAAAATTTTGAACTACGCATCAGCCAACAGCTTTACGAACAGCTTCAAGAACACGGTCCGGCTGGAACGGCTTTACAATAAAATCACGTGCTCCTGCCTGAATTGCTTCAATGACCATTGCCTGCTGGCCCATTGCACTACACATAACAACTTTTGCATTTGGATCTATTTTCTTAATTTCTTTTACAGCACTAATACCATCCATTTCAGGCATTGTAATATCCATTGTCGTAAGATCAGGTTTAAGTTCCTGATACTTTTCCAAAGCTTTTAAACCATTTTCAGCTTCACCGACAACTTCATAGCCATTCTTTGACAAAATATCCTTTACCATCATTCTCATAAATGCGGCATCATCAACGACTAAAACCCTTATTGCCATATTCATCTCTCCCCGTTTCAGTTTACTTATTTTCCTTTAGTAATTGTACTCATTATATATGAATCACATACATTTCTCAAGCATATATTACTTATTGCAATCTTTGTGCTCTTCCCATAGCACTTACAATATCTGTAATACGAACGCCAAAATTCTCATCAATAACAACCACTTCACCCTTCGCTAAAAGCTTACCATTCACCAAAATATCTACAGGTTCACCAGCCAATTTATCAAGTTCAACAATAGACCCATTTGACAATTCCAAAATATCTTTAATAGACTTTTTCGTATGCCCGAGTTCTACTGTTACCCGTAATGGCACGTCAAGAATAAGACCTATATTTGCATCATTTACAGCAACCGGCTCTGCTGAAAGCGGCATAAACTGTGCTGGCTGTACCGGTACATTCGAATCCACTCTTGCCTGCATACCATAACTTGTCTGCATTGGCTGTGCCATCATTGACTGTTGTTGCTGCTGTACAGGCTGTTGCTGCATCGGTGGCGGCGCTACAGACATTGCAGGAGCAGGTGAAGGCGGTACAACAGTTGCTGCAGGTTTTGCGGCTGGTTCTTCTTTTTTATTTGTTGCGCCATTTAAAAGGCTTTCCACCATCTCCTTCGCTGTACCCAACGGTAAAATTTGCATGATTTCACTATCAATAAGACCATCCACTTCCATTCGGAATGAAATCCGCACGACCGGCTCATCCTGCTTTACAAGCTCTGTTACCTTATTTTCCACAGATAAATCAATTAAATTAACTTTGGGTGGTGAAATATCTATCTTTTTATTGAACATCGTCGATAATGATGTGGATACTGTCCCCATCATCTGATTCATCGATTCACCAACAGCACTCATATGAATCTCATTGAGTTCCGGTGGCGGGTTTAACCCATCTCCCCCCATCATCAAATCCGCAATAATCGAAGCATCCTGTGCCTGAATTGCTAAAATATTATTTCCATCTATACCTTTCGTATAACCGACTTCAACAATCAAATATGGCATTGGATAATGATCCCTTATCATATTCATTGTATCAATCGAAACTGACGGCGTCGTAATCGATACCTTATGTCCCAAAAGAACCGACAACGTTGTTGCCGCACTTCCCATAGAAATATTCCCTATTTCGCCTAAAGCATCTTTTTGCATATCGGACAGCTTTTCACCTGCAGGTGAAACTGCATCCGAGGTAGTTGCTGCAGTATCTGTTGTATCTGTTGCCGCAGGTATGCCACCATTCAGCAGTGCATCTATTTCTTCCTGCGAAATCATATCATCACTCATCGATACCTTCATCTCCTTCCGTAGCTATCCTCGTAATTTGTACTGCAGCTTTTTTTCCAGAGGTCCCCGGCCTGCAATAAAATTTTGGTCTCTGACCAACAATACATCTCAACTCATCTTTCACCTTCGTGTCCAGCTGTAACACATCACCAAATCCCAATGTCAAAAACTCCCGAATTGATATATCGATTGACCCCATTTCAACAACAAATGGAATCTTGGTTCTTGAAATTTTTCGTTCCAGTATCTCAGCCTGTTCTGGATTGTCTTCTTTTGTAACAGAAGCCGCGACCCAAAAAGTTGTAGTCAGTTTTGACATAATCGGTTCCAAAACAAGATATGGAATGCAAAGATTCATAAAACCTTCCACATCACCAATCTTGACCTGAAGTGTAACGATAACCACCATATCACTTGCTGGAACAATCTGTGTAAACTGCGGATTAGATTCAATAACCTCAAGCTTCGGCTGCATAGAAATCACATTTGACCAGGCTTCCTGAAAATGCCCCATTGCCTTATCAAAAATCTTTCGTATAACTACTTCTTCAATTTCTGTAAGCACACGCGGTTTTACAGTATTTTCTCCCTTACCACCAAAGATTCGGTCGATAATAGAAAAACATATACTCGTATTTATTTCCATTATAACATTACCCTTAAGCGGCGGCACAGCCAAAACTCCAATAACACTCGGATTTGACATTGAACGTACAAATTCCCCATATGTAAACTGTTCCACCGATGCCACGTCAACATTGACAAGAGCTCTTAGGTGTGTTGATAAATAGGTGTTTAAAAGGCGGGCAAAATTCTCATGTAACATATTCAAAGTACGTATCTGATCCTTTGAAAACTTGTCCGGCCGCTTAAAATCATAGGTCTTTACTTTCTTGTTTTGTTCATCTGCCCTAACATCTTCAGCAGAAACAGCACCTGTAGACAAAGCCGACAGTAATTTATCTATTTCAGACTGAGATAATACGTCTTCCCCCAATCTTCCTCCTCCTTTCATACCCTTTATCTTAAGTTATTTATCTATTGCAAAACAAAACTGGTTATATAAACATCATAGACAGAACCCGCCCCAAGGACCTTATTTACTTCTTCTTTGATATGAGCCTTTAGCTCATCCTGCTTGGATGGATCAAACTCATCCAATTTTTGTGAACGCAAAATCTGTAAAGTTGTATCCAAAATCTTGGTTTCTGCCATTGGAATTATTTTCATATCTGCAATATTTTGCTTTTTTTCCGGATTCATCTCCATGACAATTCCAACTTTCAGGAATCGTCCTGTTTTGATTCCGCCGACATTGACAATAATGCCTTCCTTTGCATCGCCGAGCTTAACAAACACCCCCGGATCATGCGCTTTACTATCTACCGCACTTCCCGCGGAATCCGTCATAAGCTTTGTAGTAACAAAATAGGAAATAACCCCCGCAAGAACCAATCCAACAACAACCAGCACAGCAATAATTACAACCTGAGATTTTTTCTTTTTTTCTGGTACTACTACTTCTTCGTCAGCCATGTCCTTCATCCCTCCATGTGTCGTTATCTATCCAAAAATGACACCTTTATATACATCAGGTTTCATTGGGTATTCAAATTAATACTTATTCAGTGCCCGACGATATGTCATGACACGCCGAACAACCTCATCCATAGTTTCCTCCACAATAAGTTTTTTCCCATTTAACAACGTGACTACCGTATCCGGCGTTTGCTCTATTGTTTCTATAACTTCTGCATTAAGAACAAATTCCCCTTTTTTATTTACATCCGAATTGAATTTTGTCAGTTTGATCATGATATCTTCCCCATTCCTTTAATTAAGATACAAGGGGGAAAACAATCCCCCCCCCGCTCTCAAATTTTAACGCTTCATATTAACAAGCGTTTCAATCATTTCATCCGATACCGTAATAATCTTTGAATTCGACTGGAATGCACGCTGCGTAACAATCATCGTACTAAACTCCGACGCCAGATCGACATTCGACATTTCCAGAGCTGATGGTGTAAGTGAAGAACCACTGGCAGCCACAGTCTGCGCCGTTACAGTCCCTGAGTTATTTGATGTAGCATAAAGGCTCGACCCCGACTTCGTGAGCCCTGACGGGTTATTACAGGTCCCTACAGCGACTTGTGCTTCTGCAATTTTCTGGTTATTCGTATAGACGCCTGTAATAATTCCGCTGCTATCGATTGATACACTCTTCAATGTACCTGCCGTATAACCATCTGCCTCAGCTGCTATATTGCTCTCGCCTGAATACTGCGTAAGACCTTTAAGATCAACTGTCACAGTGCTTGCTGCGGCACCATTAGCAGGCGTAAGTGTCAATGTTGCTGCACCACCAGCATAAGCGCCTGCAGTTGTAAACGTGAGATCTGCTGTCGGTGTAAAACCCACTACCGTTCCATCTTTTAGTGGCGTTGCAGCAGATAATGTCCACGTATTTGCTGTAGCTGATTTGGTAAAAACAACCGGTACGGTATGTGCCGTTCCCAAGCTGTCATAAGCAGAAATCGTCGTCGTTATTGCCGTGCCTGCCGCTGCATCAGCCGACAGATTATTCTTATAGGTTGCTGCCGTTGTTTCCTTAGCCGCCATTGTCTTGCCCGCCTGAATTTGGATATTTCCTACAGATCCATTTGTATCGACGGTAGACGTATTGTTGCCCATCCACCCCTGAACAAGAAGGCCGCTGCCCGGCATAACATAGTTGCCTTGCGCATCAAATTGAAATGCACCGTTTCTTGTATAGTAACTGCTTGCACCATCATTGACAATGAACAGTCCCTGCCCGGAAAGACACAGATCTGTGTTTTTTCCTGTAGATTGTATACTGCCATCTGTAAAAAGTGTATCAATCGTACCAACCCCTGAGCCGAGACCAATCTGTTTCGGATTCGTTCCTCCTGTAGTTCCAGTTGGCGACGAAGCACCTGCCAGTGTCTGATTCAGCGTATCCTGAAAAGTTGCCCGCCCCGATTTAAACCCGTTTGTATTTACATTCGCAATATTATTACCAACAACATCCATTCCTGTCTGTTGACTTTTGAGTCCGGCCACACCGGAGTATAAGGAACGCATCATAATAAATCTTCTCCTTTTAAATGTGTGCAGTCAGACTGTTTCTATCATTCCACAGTCTAAAGCCTCCCGAAGGTCCAGCTATAAAATGACTGCACTATCAATATTCGTAAATATATTCTCTTTTGCACTTGTGCCGTCCATGGCAGTAATCACCGTTCTATTGGCTACACTTACAACAAACGCGATATCATTGAGATAAACCAGCGACTCCTTCGCACCTTTTTGGGCAATTTTATCCATTGCTGTATTAAGCTTTGCCAGATCCTGCTCACTCAGCTGCAAGTTTCGGCTCTGCATACGTTCAAGTGCATGATGGGAAAAAGTCACCTTTTCTGTTTCCTTGGCAAATATATCTGCAAAGGATGTCTTCGCCTGCGTACCTGTATTTGTTGTTGTCTGTGCACTATGATTACCGATGGGGATAAGCGGCTGTGATTGCAAGTAAATTCTCGAATCAGCCATATACCATATCCTCCTTATTATAGTTCTGTACTATTAAGATGCATTTCCCCCAATAAGTGTGAGCTCACCTGCAGGAACAGATACAAGCGTCGTTCCACCAGTTTCCTGGGTAACAAGTGATGGTGAATTGTCTGTAACACTAACACCCCGTACGTTACCTGTATGCATAACAGAATCTTTATCCATCCACTGAATATTCTTTCCAATCATTGAGCTGAGCTGTCCTACAAGCGTAGAATCGTTAATATTGCCGACTGCAGACGAAATATTCGTCATTTGTGTCGCCATATTCGTCGTCTGCTCAAGCGTCGAGAAGTTTGCGAGCTGTGCGATATATGTTGCATTATCCTGTGGATCTAATGGATCCTGATACTGCATCTGCTTTACCAAAAGCTGCAAAAATGCATCTTTACCAAGGGAACCGCCTGCTACTGTTGAGGTGGCTTTCTGAGTTGAACTTGACGCCGAAGTTGTCACACCATCTTTTGTAATTGTATTAAGACTTGTACCATCTGACATAATTATCCTCCTTACTAGATGCGGTAATCAACACCGTCATCTGCTAAACTGCTATTTACTGCTGCAGAAAGTGTATTGGCTGTGTCCTCAAAATCAACCAAATCAATTTTCTGGTTGCGCGTGGAAGGCTTTTGCTGCTGCCTTGGCTGATTACTCTGGCTGTTAGCAAAAAAGCCATCACTAAGTCCTGCATAGACCCCTACATTATCCACCTTAAGTCCCTGCGACTGCAGGTCTTGTCGAAGCTGTATCATTGATGTTTCAATAATGTTTCTCACCTGTGCATTATCACTATGGAACGATGCATTTACCGCTCCGTCGGCCGTTACAGAAATTTTCAGTGTAAGATCACCAAGGTATTCCGGCTTAAGCTTAATAACCATTTCTGTTCCCTCCGTCGATTTAATAAGCTTTGCCTGATCGACGATCTGCCCCGGAATGTTATATGCTGCTGCAGGCTGCTGCGTACTACTTGTTGCTGTACTCGCCTGCGCTGCCCCGTCAGTTGGCTGCAGACTCTGTTGAAAAGCCGTGACAAACTGCTGTGAAGAAGACGTTGTCAGTGGATCAACCTTTGTGGGTATCACTCCTGTATCACCAGCAGCTTCTTCCGGAAGCTGTACATGTGGAGACACGGCAGTCACTACGGGCTGTTCAGTCACTGCATTTTGAAGCGTCTGATGTTTAGGCTGTTGCCCGT
>JBAYAD010000055.1:0-12659 GCA_041669965.1 Selenomonadaceae bacterium | reverse complement strand
TGTTATGTGGTTTGAAAAGACGATTGGAGATTATGATCTCGAACCCAAGCCATTTGTATCAATTAAAGAAATTGACACGAACATCATCACGGAAATACTGAACCATCATAGTAAGATGATTAAGTGACGAGGAAGAATGTAAAGAAGAAGTCACAGATGGATTTACTTATGATGATGAGACAATCCGCTTTGTCATTGTAGATATAAAAATTAAGAAGGCGCTGTAGATTCAGCTGTTACAAGCCGAATCTACAGCGCCTTTTTTAAGAATAGATCATAAATTTGCTGCTAACCATTTTTGATACAATGCCAGCTGTTGTGATGTATGGAAATAATGCTCGGATTCCACCACGGTAAGGTTTGCATCAAAATTTGCACAAAAACCATCCATGGTATCACGGGCACAGAGCGTATCTTCTTTTCCGTGGAGAATTGCTGTTGCAATGGGCCACTGCGTGATGGGATGGTTTTTTACATAGCAATAGTAATCCCAGTAAAGTGTTGCAAATTCCAATGGGATAGTTCCACGGCGCTGCAGCTCTGCTTCGTCAATATTTGCTTGCTGCATGAGGCTTTGGATGATTCGCTCCATATTGACTACCGGTGACAAAAACAAAGCCTTTTTGATAGGCTTATCATAATAAGTCAGCAGACTAAAATAGGCACCCTGACTGCAGCCAAACAAACAAATTTTTGGTGATCGCTGTGTTGCAAACTCCCATACTTTTGTAAGATCGTGCATGACGTTTTTTATGCTGTAAATCTCAGCCGAATGTTGACGTTCGCCATGCTCCGGCAGGTCAAAGCTTAGCACTGAGTAGCCTTTAGCGGTTGATTCTTCAGCAAGCATAGCAATGGCAGTATCTTCTTTATATGACATGTGCCCATGTACTGCTATGATAAGCTGCTTATTAAAATCTCCCCAGAGTACGGCGGGTATAGTATTGTTTAGCAGAAATTTTTTCTTTATCATAAAAACCTCCCTGGTTACAGAGGCCGATTCCTCCGTAAACCATTTATAAAATTATTGTTGCACATAATGTGAACCTCCTTTCTGGTTAAAACCAAAATCAGCTGTAGTAAATACAACTATTTTTAGTATACATCGATTTTTTAAATGAAGTCAAAACGTATCAGCTTGCAAAAGTTTTATTAGGTAATTGAATTGGTAGATTGTAATGGTTTCAATCGGCTGGTTTTGTGTCAAAAACGATGTAAATATTTAGTAAAAGATGATAAAATGAAGGCAAGGTCAGTGTCTGGTGAAGATTGCCTGGCTAATTTGGCAATCTTTTTGCGTGGGTTTGCATAATGTTCTTTTTGGGCGGATGTATTATAATGAAAGCGGGTTTTACACATGAATGAAACATGGACGATCGGTGAAGTGGCAAAACTCTTTTCTGTTTCGACGGATACGCTGCGTTATTATGAGAAAATGGGGCTGCTGGCTTCACACAAAAATCTGGAAAATGGGTATCGGTATTATTCCTATGATGAAATTGTCGTTTTAATGGATATTTTGTTTTTTCGTAATATGGAGATATCGGTTCATGATATTAGACAGATGATCACGAAAATGGATGTTGGTGATATCAAAAACATCCTTTATCAAAATCAAAAACTTGTTGAGCGCAGGATACAGGAATTGCAAAAATTGCAGACGATGATTACACAGGTTGCTTCACAATATAAGTCGTGCGAGGAACGTGTGGGGCAGTTTGCCATAGTAACAGCACCGAGTTTTCAGTACAAACTTATGAGTCATCAGGAAGACGATCTTATTAGTATGATTCGTGAATATAAAAAAGAAGAATGGATTGACGACCGCATACGTTACATGCTGGTTGTGGGCGAGGCTGATCTCGTAAAAAATGCAAATTTTTGTTTAGCACATGTCGGTTTTAGTATTGAAAAAGAAAATTTTAGTATGCTTCCTACATGGGAGGCTGAGAACTTTTTATCGCTGCCTGAAGCGGAGTATTTATATACGATTGTTGGAACGACTTATGTAGAAAGTCAAAATGATATATTGCAAAAAGCCTTGAGGTATATCAAAAAATCCGAAAGACGTGTCGGTGGCTCTTTGGTTGGGCGTTATATGGCCAGTTCGCATAAAGATGGTACGGATTACTATGAAATATGGATTGCTTTGGCAAAAACTTGACATTGGAGCTGCTCCAACCTTTATCATCTATAGTAGGGTGATAATTATGAAGGGAAATATCTTAGGCGAAGAAAAAATTACGACATTGTTTCTGAAATATACAATTCCGGCCGTTTCGGGAATGTTGTTTTTGGGATTGAATACGATTGTTGATGGCTTTTTTGTTGGTATATATATTGGTGTAGATGCATTAGCAAGTGTGAATATTGCAATGCCGTTTTTGAGCTTGTTAATTGCATTAGGCGTTGTTATTGGTATTGGTACGCAAAGCCTGGCTGGAAAATATCTGGGCGAAAAAAATATAAAAATGGCGAATGACACGTTTATAACAGCACTTAGCTTAATTACCGGGACATCTGTGCTGCTGGCAGTTTTGGCGATTTGTTTTACAAAAGAAATGGCCGGCCTTTTAGGCGCAAATGAATATTTGCTGCCAATGGTAACAATGTATATTTATTATACAAGCTGGTTTTTACCGTTTTTTGGTATTATGTTTGTTTTGGATTATGTATTGAAAATTATGGGGAATCCCATATATTCGATGGTGATTCTGATTGTGGCTGTAATCGGACATATGGTGTTGAATTATTTGCTGATTGTACAGTTTGGGCTTGGTATAGAAGGGGCGGCTTTTGCTATCGGGATTAGTTATAGCATCGCTTTTGTCCTCTCACTGCTGCCATTTCTTATGGGGAAAACCAGACTGAAATTATTTCAGGGCAACTTTAAAAAGTCTTTGGCACACCAGATTCTTTATACCGGCTCTTCTGAAGGGGTCGCAGAAATTGGAACGGGTGTCACGACTTTTTTGTTTAATATTACGCTTATGCGCTATGTTGGCGAATTGGGTGTAGCCGCTTTTACCGCGATTAACTATTTGTCGTTTATCGGTAATAATATACTCATTGGTTTGTCAGACGGTGCTGGGGCTATTATCAGCTACAATTATGGCAGTGGGAAAACAGAGCGTGTAAATGAAGCTTTGAAGCTTGCCTGTGGTTCAGCTGTAGTGATTGGCATCGGCTTGTTTGCGGTGATTTCCCTGTATGCACAGGATATTATTCAAGTGTTTATTAAATCCGGCAATATACGTGTGATTGAGTTTGCCGTATATGGTGCACACTTATATGCAATGGCTTTCCTGGTAAATGGATTGAATATTGTCGCATCAGGTTATTTTACGGCGATCTGCCGTCCGCAAAGTTCCGTTCTGATTGCGCTAAGTAAGGGTATTGTATGGATTGGGGTGGGCATCGTTGTTCTGCCGCAGCTTTTTGGTATAAAAGGTATTTGGCTTACGGTGCCGGCAGCGGAAGTCTTGACGCTGTTTTTGTCGCTGCTGTTATTATATAAACACTTTCGTCCGAAACTTGACGGATAAATCTTTTTGCTTTTGTTAAACAAAATGCATGATTGTAGCAATTTCATAAGACGAGAACGATCGATCTGTAAGTTTTAGCTTACCAGGACATAAAAATACCGTTTAGATTTTGTGCATGTAAAGCAGCTTTAAGACGGGGCAGTGCGGCATGAAAGGTATGCTGTAAATATTCTGTTTCTAAAGGCTTTGCAGCTAAGAAAAGTGTGTTTGCAAGCGCTTCGACAGAAACCACAGATAAGGCTTGAAGTTCTGCTGATGAAAGATACTGAAGGCGTTGCTGCAGCAGCAGTTTTTCTCGATCACTTATGTTCAAGGGCTGGGAACCCTGTGTGAGAAGGCAGCGCCCCAGAGAATTTATGACAATTGGTTCATAAAGATTAATAAGTGATGATTCGTAATCCGGTATATAGACGGATAGCAGGCCGTTCAAATCGCTGCCAGAGAAACGTTGTAGAAAATGATTTTCTATAAGCAGCTGCTGCAGGTACTGCAAAATGTATTCGATGCCATATAAGGTTTCAGGAATAGGACAGGCTAAAGGATAATCTATCATACAAGGAATTTGATGGGCAAAAAGCTGTACATCGTATTTTCGAAAAAACAAGCCGATATTGTTCAGAGTATCTTCGAGAAAATCATTTTTGACTTTAGGCAGACTTTGCTGCGCGTCTTGATAAAGAATCTTCGCCTGAGATATCCTGGCTTTTACAAGTGCGTGGGATTCTTTTAAAAGTTCCTTGAAATCCGAATCCAAAAGCTTTTGCCATGGAGTGCGGGTCTCTCTTTGATAGAGCTGCAGCAAGAAGCAGATCGAAGTAAAAAGCTCCTCTGCTGTTTCAATGCGAAGTGAACTGCTATCACCCATTGTGTAGCGCTGGCTTTGATAGGAAACGAGCTGCCAAAGCTTTATCTGCAGCCGTTTTGTGTCCTGTAAGCTCAAAGTGTCTGTTGATGGATCTATGAATGGAAACAAAGCCGATGTATTCATAGCAAATCTCCTTCGTCTGGTTTATAACCGTATCGGGCATTGCGGCAAAGTTCCTCCAGCGAGGTCTCTGCCAGATATTCCATTGAGCCTTGTGCCTTGCCGTCGAAGGTTTCCTTCATGAACGCAATAAGCTCATCGTCGGAAAGACGATCATTCGATTCATTCTTGAAATAATAAAAGATTTCCTGCAATACGGCAATGGTGTCCTCATAGTCAAACTGGTAAAGATAAGGTGAACTGCAAAATGCATAAACCAGTTTTTTGAGCACGCCTTCACCGAATTCGATACGTCCGTTTTCCTTCAGGGCATCAAAACGTTCATTCACTAATCTTTGAATCTGTTCTTTGGACAGAGTAAGACCAAATTTTTCTGTAAATTGATTGCATTCCTGCAGTTCATGTATAGCTGCAAGCTGTTGCAGTTTTATAGTTTCTAAAGAAAAAGTCATATCCATCGCCTCCGTATAGTATAGGATAAGCTTATAGCGGGAACTATACAAGTCTTGAATTTTTGCGAATTTTGTGGTAATATAATAGTATAAAATTTATAAGATATAGCTTGTTTTTATAGCATGCAAAGAAAAGCGAATGCTGACGGAGAGCATTCGCTTTTTAGTTTGTGACAAGAGGGAAGAAAATATGATAAATTCAAAATCATGGAAATAGGCTTTTAGCTCAAAACGCTTGTTTTAGTCACGGTCTATATCATTAGGCATGGAAAGAATAGAGTCTTCGAATGAATTATCTTCAATCCATTTAGCTATTTCTTTTTGTTGCATTTTGTTATCGCCTACGAGAACGGCTATATCAGACAGCTCTGTTTGCGAACATTCTATCTGAATATTATTCAAAGCAAGAAAACATTCCATCGTATGCGTAGCTGTTCTTTTATTACCATCGGCAAATCCATGATTGTTTGCCAATCCATACCATAACATGGCAGCTTTATCATAAATAGATGGATATAATTCTTTACCCTCCCAAGTTTGAAACGGGTTATTAGCTGCGGCCTCAATTCTACCTTTGTCCAGTAGTCCTATCCTGCATTCATCTTCACCATCTTATAACAAGTGATGAAATTCTAAAATATTGTCTAAGATTATTTTTATCCGAGGCGAAATAAGACTCATCGTGTCGCTAACTTTTTGTATGCTTCTTTGTTTTTTTCAAAGATTCGTTTAGAGACTTCTCTCATTTTTGCAGCAATACGAGGATCATCTTTTGTAGTTAGGTAAATCGGTGGTCTCTTTGTATCTTTATTTTCCATAAAGTATCACTCCTTTATAATATTATACTATAATTTCTTTATACCGGTAATCAGTTAAGATATTCAGCATTGGCGGTAGCAGCACTTGTGTTACTACAAAGATGCTGTTTAGTGATTTTAGCACTTTTGACTTTTTGTTTGAAGCGTTATGTGAGCGCGATTTACGGATTTATGCAGAGGTGAATGATGGCTGGCGTTTCATTATCGTCGGTAGATTGATGCTGAGGTGGAACTGTCAGATGGCCTCTGGGGGGGGATTTGAAATCAAACTCGGAGTAAATCAGATTGATAAGGCTGCTGCTAGCTTGTTAGCAATGAAAAAAGCTATGTCAGAAAATGAACCAGGAACTGAAGGTATCTACTTTTATTTGCCGAAGGGATACAAAACAAACTAAAAGGAGATGGTTTTTGTGACAAAAGAAGAAACGTATCATTTAGGAGAAATGTTTCCCAGTGCTGTAAAAGACAGTGAATTTGTGTGGCCATTTGAAAAAGATTTTAGTGATATCGAACAAGCGTATATCGAAAAAGAAAGTGATTTTTCCGGAACTTATGTGCTTTTAAAAGAAAATAAGATGATAAAAGTTTTTTTTCATATGAAAACAGGGCAGATAGAAATTAAAACAATCAATACTAATAAAATTGTTTGTTTGGAGGAAACAATCGGAAGCGGGAGCGGGTTTATAGATAAAATCCAAATACAAACTACAGATGGTAAAAGCCATGATTTTTTTTGCCCGACGCTGCAGCATACAAAACCTCAGGATGAAGTATTTATAAGAAAAAATATCGACAATTACGCAGCACTATTAAGAAGTATTATTAGATAGTATAATCAGGTGAAATATATAATGATATAGTCAAGAATACCAACGCCGCTTAGGAATGATTCTAGGCGGTATTTTTATGGGCATTAGTACTAATAATTATATGCCACATAAGTTCATCAGCAAGCTTTAGCTGGATTGATTTTAAAATTGTATGTAATAAAATTTAGCAGTAATAATATTAGAGGAACTCTTTCAGAAACGTCGAAATCTTTACGATGCTTAGTAGTATTAAAATTGCAACAATGGATTGGGGCGACTTCAAGATGTTAAATATATTACATCACAAAAAAGATACGGAAAAAATACCTACTCAGGGCTATGCGTTGATTATAGAGGGAATGAACAAGCTTTGTGCGGGAGAATTGACGGCAATGATTCATGTAGAAAGTGAGGACCCTCTTGCTCCTATAGCTGCTATGATTAACCAGTATTCTGCGAAGAATGCTGCTATTTTTACAAAACTGTCTATGACAATGAATGAAGTTGTATATGCGGGACTACTTGGTGGGGATAAATTAAATCAATTATCGTTGCAGTCTCATCAACAAGCAGATGCTATCCAGCAGATTGCTGCAGCGATTCTGCAAGTAGCATCATCGGTAAATAATTTGGCTGAATCCACCAGCCAAGCAGCGGGGCAGTCTTCAGCAGGGACAATTTCTATGGAACTAACTAGTAAAAGTGTTGAACAATTATCATCCGAAGGTCAAGAAGTAAAAGGTAACTTAACTGAATTGAATTTTCGTATAAGTGAACTCCATATGGCAACGACTCGGATTGATGAACTGGTTTCTGTAGTGACAGGTATATCCGAACAAACTAATCTTTTGGCGCTAAATGCGGCAATAGAAGCAGCACGAGCTGGTGAACAAGGGCGTGGTTTTTCTGTAGTAGCCGAAGAAGTGAGAAAACTAGCTGATCAGTCACGTCAATCTGTTGAAGAAATTACTAGCCACCTTACAGAGATTCGTAATCAGTCGGACAATATTTCATCATCGTTTAAGAAGATGGGAACATCCTTTGAAAAAAATGCTGTTGCTGTAACATCAGCCGACAAAAATATTTCACAGCTGAAAAAAATATTTGAAAAAATTGATGAGGCAGTTGCAAATCTGGCACCTATTGCTGAAGAACAGTCTGCCACATTTGAAGAGTTAAGCGCAACCATAGGAAACTTATCGACGCAAGTTAGTGAATTAAACAGCATAACCCAAGATTGCAATAGGGATATTATGGGCGTAATTCATTCTGCTAATGATGTTCGAGTTAAAGTGAGTAGTTTGCAAATACCATTTTCAGTCAAACAAATTTTGGATTTGGCAAAAGCAGATCACTTGCTTTGGAAAGCTCATATTGATTACATGCTGCGAGGATTTGAAAATCTTGATGAAGACAATGTTAAAAATCACCGTACTTGTAGACTCGGTATGTGGTACTTTGGTGAAGGAATGAAATTGTTTGGCCATTTAAAATGTTTTCAGAAACTGGATAAAGTGCATACGGAATTTCATGATCAATGTGCAGAAGCTATCCGGCTTTACAAAATAGGCGATAAAGTGCAAGCTCAACAAGTAAATACAGATATTCAACGTCTATCAAGTCTGGTAGTTGGTATTTTAGATGAGATTAAATTATTGCAGTGAGTGTAAATAGCAGCTCATGATATTTTGTCAATAGTTCATTGTTCTATAGAAAACGTTTTTCTATTAAAAAAAGTCAAAGAAAATCCAGATCGCAACAAATTAGAAGTGTAATATGAATGGCATTAAGAGTAATTAGAATATAGATAATTTCTCTTGATGTTTTGCCACGAAATAAGGCATTGTTTCGAACGGCTGAAGTAAAAACGAATAGTAACGAAAACCTGCTATTTAATTTTTAAACAGCAGGTTTTTTGTTTTTCAATGATTTATTAAATTTTCTGATGAAGGAAGATTAGCTTTTCTGATTTTACACGTAAAGGAGTATACCTTATAATATGAATTAATTCTTTATATTATCTAATTCTTCTGAAATTAAATAATATAAAGTGAAAAATAGGAGGGTGAACTATGTTATTAGCTATTACTGGATTTTTAATGATATTTATTATTATTTATGCACTACTTCAATCAAAAGCACATGCGGTACCAATTTTTGCTATTGTCCCTATTATAGCGGCAATAATTTGCGGTTTTGACTTTGTTCAGATATCAGGATTCATCAAAGCAGGAGTAGCAAAAACAATGCCGGTTGCGGTATTGTTTATATTTTCTATCGAATATTTTTCAATTATGGCTGAGGTCGGATTGTTTGATCCGATGGTAAACTTTCTTGTGAAAAAAGCAGGTTCCAATGTAGTGTTAGTTACAATAGCAACAGCATGTATTGCGATTGTAGCACATTTAGATGGAGCATTGGTATCAACGCTTTTGATTACCATACCAGCAATGCTGGCTATTTATAAAAAACTGCACATGCGTCCGGTAGTTATTTGTGTTATTATCGGAGCGGCTATGAGTATTATGAATTTAATGCCTTGGGGTGGTCCGGTAGCACGTGCTGGTGTTGTTTTAAACATGGATGTAAATGCACTTTGGCATACGTTAATACCACTACAGTTAGTTGGCATACTTTTAGTTATCGCGTTTGCTTTTTTCATGGGGCTGGTAGAAAAAAAACGTGGAGCAGGATTGCAGCCAACGGGCAAAGCATTAGAACTTGATGAAGACACTTCTTTTGCCAGACCAGTAGATTCTGAAGAAGCAAAAACATTAAAACGTCCTAAATTATTATGGTTTAATGCATTATTGACAGCTGGTGTAATTGGATTGCTTTGCTTTACTAAAATACAATTATATGCAGCGTTTATGCTGGGTTTGGCGATTGCGCTTATGGTCAACTTCCCAAATGCAAAAATGCAGGCAAAACGGATAAAAGCTCATGCTGATACAGCACTTTCTGTTCCTATGATATTATTGGCATCCGGTGTGTTTTTGGGGGTTTTGAGTGGAACTAAAATGATGGATGCTATGGCACAATTAATGGTAGCTGTAATACCAAGTGTTTTAGGACCGTATTTACATCTTATTATGGGATTTTTTGCAGTTCCTTTTGGAATGATGCTAGGTACAGATTCGTATTTCTTTGGACTAATGCCTTTGGCTATAAGTGTAGGAAAACAATATGGGGTAGATCCGACGAATATGGCACAGGCAATGCTTATCGGTAAAAATTTTGGCGTTCTGGTAACACCTCATGCAGCGACAACCTTCTTAGCTTGTGGATTAGCAGGTGTTGAACTTAAAGAAATGCTTAAGTTTTGTGCACCATATTTATGGGTGTTATCGTGGATTTCACTCATACTTGCTATATTGTTAGGCATTGTTGTGATTTAAAGGAAATTCAAGCGTGGATTTTCTACTAACAAGACAAAGTAAATTAATAAATAAAGGAGATAAGAAATATGCAGGAAAAAATGGGAAAATCTCTTAAGCAGACAGCAACAGCTGGATTTGAAGAAAAAAATGATATTTTAATTACAGTAAGTCCATTAAATGCAGGCGAAAATACAGTTGATTTAACATCAACTGTATTGCATCAATACGGACGGCAGATAAAAAAATTGATTATAGATACAGTAAATGATGCTGGATTTAAGAGCGTGAAAATAAATGCAATTGATAAAGGTGCTTGGGATTATACCATTAAAGCCAGAGTTTTAGGCGCACTTGAACGGGGGATGAAAGCATGACAGATCCAAAAACCAAACTTCGCCGGACAATGATGTTCGTTCCAGGCAACAGTCCGAAGATGATAAATTCTGCGGATATTTATGGTGCGGACAGTCTTATGTTTGATATCGAAGACTCGATTGCTGTCACCGAAAAAGATACAGCACGTATTCTTGTAGCTCAGGCTCTAAAATCAATTAAATTTCATTCGGAAACGGTTGTGCGGATTAATCATCCGACACAAACGCCGTTTGGTCTGGACGATCTCAAAGTCATCCTGCCGTCAAAACCGAATCTTATCCGCCTGCCAAAGGTAGAAGATATTTCAGAAGTTGAGCTTGTTGCAAAAGAAATCGAACGAGTTGAAAAAGAAAATGGCTGGCCGGAAGGCACCATTAATATTATTAGTGCGATCGAAAGTGTTAAAGGGCTTTATAACGTACGTGAAATTTGTAAGCATCCACGTATGGTCGCCATAGCACTTGGCGCTGAAGACTTTATTGCCAATCTCAAAACACAGCGGACAAAAACAGGTATCGAGCTCTACTATGTTCGCTCACAGATTCTTATGGCAGCGCGTGATGCAGAAATCCAGTGTATGGACACCGTGTTCTCCGATGTAAAAGATATGGAAGGTTTTGAACGCGAAGTCTCTAACAGCCGTGATATGGGGTTTGACGGAAAATCCGTCATTCATCCGAAACAGATCACCGAAGTTCATCGTTTGTATACACCAACCGATACGCAAATAGCAAAAGCACTGAAAGTGTTAGACGCTTATGACGATGCCCAGAAAAACCACAAAGGTGTGCTTGCCGTTGATGGCAAAATGATTGACGGACCAATTGTTGTTCGTGCACAGCGCGTCGTTGATCAGGCAAGTGCGGCAGGTGTAAATGTTGAAGAAAAGAGGTGTCTGGCATGAAAAACGCAGTAGGACGTGAAATCCCGGAAGTCATTCCGGGCATTAAAAATAAAAGACTTTATAAAGGTGAATTTGCCTATCTGCCGGAAAAGCCGGGTGCAGCACGGAAAATTCGCGTTGGCATACCACATACGAACAAAGTGCTTGCATCCATTGATGAAGCTATTGAAAAAACAGGTCTGCGGGACGGACAAACCATTTCGTTCCACCATCATCTTCGCAATGGTGACTTCGTCATGAAAATGGTCGTAGAACGTATTGCTGCCAAAGGCATAAAAGACATTATGATCGCATCGAGTTCACTGAGTCCCTGCCATGATTTTCTCATCGGCTATATTAAAGACGGTACCATAACCGCACTTGAATCAAGCGGCCTTAGAGGTGAACTTGGCAAGTATCTTACGCTGAATCCGCAGGCACTCAAAAAACCAACCATCATTCGTTCACATGGCGGCAGAGCAAGAGCCATTGAAGCAGGCGAACTTCATATTGACGTAGCGTTCATGGGCGCGCCAGCCTGCGATCGCTTTGGCAATGCAACAGGACGACAAGGGAAATCAGCCTTTGGCTCAATGGGCTATGCGATGATTGATGCAGCCTACGCTGATAACGTTGTACTTGTCACAGACAATCTTATGGACGGGTCGGTTTATCCATACAGCATTCCGCAAACGGATGTCGACTACATTGTACCGGTTGAAGCCATTGGTGATCCGGAAGGAATTGCCTCTGGAGCCATTCGCCTAACGAAAAGTCCGACGCAGCTGCTCATGGCCCAATATGCAGCAGAAATCATAGAAGAAACCGGCTATCTAAAGCAAGGCTTCTCCCTGCAGCTTGGCAGTGGCGGAGCATCGCTGGCTGCTGCACGCTTTATCCGTGAAAAAATGGAAAAAAAGGAAATTACGGGAAGCTTTGGGATTGGTGGAGTTACAGGAATTTTTTCAGAAATGCTCAAAGACGGGCTTTTCGAAGTTTGCTATGATGCACAGACGTTTGATATGACTGCTGTTAAATCAATTGCTGAAAACCCGCGGCACCTTGAAGTATCGGCTTCTTTTTATGCAAATCCATGGAATGCCAGTCCAATTGTCAACAATCTCGATGTAGTTATCCTGAGCGCGACCGAAGTTGATCTTGATTTTAATGTCAATGTTATTACGGATTCAAACGGTATGCTTATGGGCGCATCGGGTGGTCACTCGGATGCGGCTGCCGGAGCAGCACTCTCAATTATTGTTGTACCGCTTGTTCGTGGCCGCTTGCCAATGATACGTGATCATGTGCAGAACGTCGTAACGCCGGGTGAAAGTATCGATGTAATCATAACGGATCGCGGTATTGCAATCAATCCGCTTCGCAGGGACCTTATGGAAAAGCTCAAGGGTTCC
>JBAYAD010000054.1:0-12699 GCA_041669965.1 Selenomonadaceae bacterium | reverse complement strand
TTGTTAAAAGGATCTTTTACCAGGAAAATTCGACAGGAAATGGCCTGTCGACTACGGCGGATTGCCTATGCTATTGATCAGGATGAAAACTGCAGCAGGTTTTGGTGTTTATGTGATGAACAAGAGATTCCATTGTTTTATATTGCTGCCTTTATTGAAAATACAGCGGTCAAACCGCAGAAATTGATGGCTGTGCTCAGTTTATGGGCGAAGAGACATGGCAGAACGCAGGCTGGACTTGATTTGCTGGCGGCAGGAAGAAAGCCATCAGAGAGTGTTTGGCAGTGCTTTGGAGATGATAAGCAGCATGGATGAAATGAAAATTTGTTTTATTACCTGTGTGAGTGATGAAGAACTTTACGCGGAATCTTTGCTTTATTTGCAACAGCTTGAGGTGCCGGAAAACATGAAGGTGCAATTTTTACCAGTTAGAGAGGCAGCATCAATGGCGGATGGGTATAATCAGGCAATGAAAATGAGTGAGGCCAAGTACAAAGTATATCTGCACCAGGATGTTCTTTTAGTGAAGCGGGATTTTATCCGGAAAATTTGTACGATTTTTCAGCAGCCAGCGATTGGATTGATTGGTTTGATTGGCTGCAAAAAGTTGGCTGCTTCTGGTGTATGGTGGGACGGAGAAATGCTGTATGGCCGAGTATTGCATGCTCCTGAACCGGAAAGTATCGTTCCAAGTATTTGTGAAGAGGCGACCGTTGAGTTCTGTGAGGCTGCAGCTGTTGATGGGCTTATATTGGCGACACAGTATGATCTGTCATGGCGTGCGGATATTTTTGATGGATGGCATTTTTATGATACAGCCCAGTGTTTGGAATTTAGGCGTCATGGTTA
Organism: Selenomonadaceae bacterium; assembly: GCA_041669965.1. Lineage (GTDB taxonomy): Bacteria > Bacillota > Negativicutes > Selenomonadales > Selenomonadaceae > UBA1792. Next base: position 11,850 of record JBAYAD010000054.1, on the reverse strand, counting down.
TACCGTAGTGATTCCGCAGCAAAAAGAAGACTGGTGTATTCACTTAGCAAAACAGAAACCGCTGCGCCTTGTTTACTGGGAATATCAGAAACGGTTTTTACAGGAATATGGTTTTGAACTTTTATCATAATAGTGCCGATTTATGTGCAGGTGGGAGAAAACGATGCTGAAAGAAGAACAGATCAAGCAAAAAGAGCGTTGGCTGGAGCTTTGCAAGGAATTCGAACGGCAAGGCGACTTTAGGGCAATGCGTGTCTGCGGCCGGGAGATTCTTGACATGGATGAAAAAGACTGCGATGGAATCTGTATCATGGCAGCAGTGGCAATGTATATGGATGATATGGAACTGGCTGCTGCGCTTATTGCACAGATTCGTGGTATCAAGGCAGATCATGCAGGGGCACTGATGGTTGAGGCTTGTATCTACGGAAAACAGTTTCAGCTGCAGGAGGAGATCCGTACGTTGCTGAAAGTGATTTGTCAGGTTGCAGATTTATCGGAGACGGAACGTGGCAAGCGTGATCTTGATTTAATGATACAGGCGTTAAAACTTTTGGGCGAGGTTTGTCTTTTGGCGGCAATGCCGGAAAAAGCAATGGATGCTTTTTTTAAAGCGAGTCGTTTGGAAAAGAATATAAAAGAAAAAATCGAACAATACAGTAATGGGCTTTTCATGATGCATTATTGTGATCTGCCACTGGCAAAAGTGAAGGAACTACATCAGTACTACAATAAATTATTTTCAAAATGTAAGCTTTGCCCTCCTGCGGTACATACGCATAAAAAAATACGTGTGGGCTATATATCGCCGGATTTTCATCAGCATCCAGTGGCATATTTTATTGAGCCTCTTTTGCAAAAGTATACAAAGGAGCGGTTCAAAGTCTATTGCTACGCAGCAGGCAGGTGCGATTATATTACGAATCGGTTAAAAAAGTTTCCAGTTGTTTGGCGGGAGGTTCAGCTGTTGTCAGCAGAGGAAACGGCAGCACTTATTTATAAGGATGAAATTGATATCCTTGTCGATTTGGCGGGTCACACGCGGGATAACTGTTTACCGGTGCTGGCGCGTAAACCGGCACCGGTGCAGGTATCGGGAATTGGCTATTTTAATACGACGGGCCTCGGAACTGTGGATTATTTTCTTTCAGATGTGTATTGTGATCCGCCGGAGTGCGGGAATAAAGAATTTACAGAAGAACTGCTTCGTTTGCCGCACAGTCATTTTTGCTATACACCGGGAATCAACATGCCTTCGGCAGGTCCGGCTCCCTATGAAAAAAATGGCTGGATTGCATTTGGCTGCTTTAACAATTTTACCAAAGTGACAGATGAAATGCTTATGCTGTGGCGGGCCGTTATGGAGCGCGTTCCACAGAGCTGTCTTATTATCAAAGGAAAGATCTGCAGTATTCCTTCCGGCCGGGCTATTGTTGAAAAACGGCTTGCTCGGATTGGAATTCAGGTAAAGCGTGTTGAGCTCCGACCGTATAGTTCGGATTATCTGGAGCAGTACAGAGATATAGATATTGCACTGGATACAGCTCCTTATCCGGGCGGAGTGACGACTTGTGAGGCACTGTATATGGGTGTTCCGGTTGTTACACTCAGAGGGAAAAGCCACGGGGCACGTTTTGGAGCAAGTCTGCTGGAGAATGCGGATCTTGCCGGACTGGTGGCAGAGTCTGGTGCGTTGTATGTAGAAAAGGCAGTACATCTTGCCTGCAATAAAAAACTTTTGTCAAAGATGCATGAGGGACTTCGTGCGCAGATGCAAGCTTCTTCACTTATGAACAGCAATCAGTATATGAAAGAAATTGAAGCTGCTTATGAAAAAATTTGGCAGCAGCATCTTACTTTACTTGCGAGAAAATGCTGATTAGATAGAATTTTGTTGTTATTTTTGTGGGGATAATTTATAATGTAAATGTAGAAGATAGACAGCGAAAGGAAGTGATACTTATGGATATGAGCATTGCGGCATTATCGGTTTCTATGAGCCAGGATAAACTAGGCCAGAGCATGGGTGTTTCCGCCTTGAAAATGGAGCTGAAAAGCGATGCAAATAGTGTAGAGAATATTTTGCCGGAAAGTACGAGCAGTCTTGATTCGTCCGTAGGGACTTTGCTGGATGTTTCTGCATAGAAAAGGTTGTTAGGTATAGGTTTTATCTATGAATTTATTACAGAAGATAACATATGTTTTGTTAAGGATGAAGCAAGAATGATTTTTTTTGGAAAAAGTTATGAAATTCAAAATAATAAAAAATCTTCTTGCTTTTTTTGGAAATGGAACTTATACTATCAATAAGGGTATTTATAATCTGAATTTTACATAGAATATGTAAAGAAGATCGGATACTCAAACTCAAAAGGTGAGGGGATTTTTTTCATGGCTTTCGAAGACAAGACATTAGCATGTAAAGATTGTGGTAAGGATTTTATTTTTAGTGCGGGAGAGCAAGAGTTCTACGCAGAAAAGGGTTTCGAAAATGAACCTGTTCGCTGCCGTGACTGCCGGGATAAGAGACGTCGCAGCCGTGATGGTGGAGAAAGAGAACCACGTCAGATGTATACTGTTGTATGTGCTGAATGTGGTAAAGAAACACAAGTACCTTTCGAACCGAAGAATGATCGTCCGGTATATTGCCGCGATTGTTTCAATTCGAGAAGAGGCTAAGCCTTGCACTAAATCAAATATATGATATAATCAGTGTATCTGGCAGAGAAGCCCGGAGATAATCCGGGCTTTATTTATGTAATAAAAATAGGGGGAGAAGAATATGTCGAAGAAATTTTGGGTACTTTGTCTGGCAGCGGTGTTTGTCATGACAGCACTTGTTGCAGGCTGTGGCAGCAGTGATCAGAAGAAGGATGAAGGCGCGAAGAATGAAAAGGTCTTGCATGTTGGAACGAATGCGGATTTTGCTCCGTTTGAATTTCAGGATGTTGACGGTAAAGAATATGCGGGATTTGATATGGATCTGATTCGTGCGATTGGCAAGGAAATGGGTTACACGGTAGAAATTCAGAATATTAATTTCGATGGACTTATTCCGGCGTTGAGCTCCGGCAATATTGATGCAATTATTTCCGGCATGACAATTAATGAAGACCGCAAAGCAAAGGTTACGTTTTCTAAACCGTATTACCAGTCTGGTTTAACGATTGTTGTCAAGGGCGATAATAAGGATATTAATACGTTTAAAGATCTTGAAGGGAAAAGAGTCGCTGTACAGATTGGCACGACAAGTGCGAAGGAAGTACAAAAGATTCCGAATGTTAAAATCAAAGAGTTTAACAGCTCAGCTGATACCTTTATGGAACTCAAGGCTGGTGGTGTTGACGCTGTTGTAAATGATCGTCCGGTAAACGATTATTATATTACAAAGAGCGGTGAAAAAAATGTACGCCGTCTTGATGATCTTCTGACTTCGGAAGATTATGGCATTGCTATGAGCAAGGATAATACAGAGCTGGCAAAAAAGCTTGATGCAGCTTTGGATAAGCTTAAGTCGAATGGTGAATACGATAAGATTTATGCAAAATGGTTTGGGGAAAAGAAATAATACTGAAATGAAAGGAACGCTGCAGCGAACAATGCAGCGTTCTTTTTTTTATAAGAATTGGTGATTGTATGTATAAATATACGTGTTTTAATTGACACGTCCTGCTCAGTGAAATATAATTGTTCTAGTGTATTTTATTGGTTTATAACTATAAATTAAGAGTTAGGATGGATACTATGGATTATAATTTTTCCCTTGTAGTCAGTTCGTTTCCGCTTCTGTTGATGGGGGCGGTTGTGACAATAAAGATTACGGCAATCAGTGTGACACTGGGGATCGCTATTGGTCTTTTTGCTGGCATTGCCCGTATTTCCAGTTTTTGGCCGGTGCGGGCGCTTGCGGCTGTATATGTTGACTTTATTCGCGGAACGCCGCTTCTCGTACAGATTTTTATCATGTATTTTGCGTTGCCTGTGATTACAGGGCAGCGGATTGATCCATTTATTGCGGCAATTACGGCATGCAGTATCAATAGCGGTGCTTATGTTGCAGAAATTTTTCGTTCAGGTATACAATCCATCGATAGTGGACAGATGGAGGCCGGACGTTCACTTGGCATGACGTGGATACAGACGATGTGCTATATTATTGTTCCACAGGCATTTAAACGCGTTATTCCACCGCTTGGCAATGAGTTTATAGCACTGCTCAAGGATTCTTCACTTGTTTCGGTAATCGGTTTTGAAGAGCTTACGCGCCGTGGACAGCTGATTATTGCACGAACCTATGGTTCCCTTGAAATATGGACAAGCGTAGCAGTGATTTATCTGGCTATGACACTTACGATTTCACGTTTTGTTGCATATTTGGAAAGGAGGTACAAGATTGATGATAAGCATTAAGGGACTGCATAAATCGTTTGGCAAGGTTGATGTACTTAGGGGAATTGATTTATTAATTGAAGAAAAAGAAGTTGTTGTTATTATCGGGCCAAGCGGCTCGGGGAAAAGTACGCTTCTTCGTTGTATGAATTATCTTGAGGTGCCGACGGCTGGAGCGATTTGTGTAGATGGTATTATGCTCAATAATGAATCGAACATCAACAAAGTAAGGGAAGAAGTTGGCATGGTATTCCAGCGGTTCAATCTTTTTCCCCATATGACTGTGTTGGAAAATATAGCATTGGCACCAATGAAAGTGCGCAAGACATCAAAAAAAGAAGCAGTTAAAGAAGCGGCAGAGCTCTTGCAGAAGGTTGGTCTTGAGGATAAGGCCAAAGCTTACCCGGAACAGCTTTCCGGCGGGCAGCAGCAGCGTGTTGCAATTGCAAGGGCGTTGGCAATGAAGCCGAAGATTATGCTTTTTGATGAACCAACTTCGGCCCTTGATCCGGAAATGGTGAATGAAGTTCTTGATGTTATGAAAAAACTGGCACAAGAAGGAATGACGATGGTTGTTGTTACGCATGAAATGGGATTTGCCCGTGAAGTTGGCGATCGGTTGCTTTTTGTTGATGGTGGTCGTGTTGTAGAAGAGGGAGAACCGTCAGAGGTTTTTGCCCATCCTAAAGAAGAACGGACAAAATTGTTTTTGTCGAAGATACTATAATACACTTATAACAGTTGACAAAATTATTTAACGAATATATTGTATACATAGTGCGATGCAAAAGGATGTATGATCTCATATAGTGGAATATTGGCAAAATATCAAAAAAAGTGTTTGACAGATAGAAAGGGCAGGGCTATAATATAAAGCGTGGTTACTAAGAGTAATCAGTTTATTTGCTAGGAGGCGTTTTAAAATGGTTGGTAAAGTTAAATGGTTCAGCGCAGAAAAAGGTTATGGATTTATTGAAAGAGAAGATGGTGGAGATGTATTTGTACATTTTTCCGCGATTCAGGATGAAGGATTCAAGACATTGACAGAGGGTCAGGATGTTGAATTTGAAATCGTTGAAGGCGCACGTGGACCACAGGCTTCTAACGTTACGAAAACGGCATAATAATTCATTTACAAAATGCGTACCCGGCTCACGGCGAGCCGGGTTTTTTAATAATTTCTTTATGGTCAATGCTAAGTAAGAAAATATATTGCAAAAAGTTCTGAAAAATTTATTTTTATTTAGAAGGGTTTTATTTTGCCATGGAGAATACATATAATATAGGATACAAGAAAGGGGATGTATGCACATGGCAACATTCACTATTAGAGGAAAGAATATTGAGATCACTCCAGCTTTACGTGAGTATGTGGAAAAAAGAGTTGGCAAGGTAACGAAGTATTTTGATAAGGTTGGCGAAATTACTGTACTTCTTACTGTATCGAAAGGGCGGCATATTGTAGAGGTAACTGTTCCTGTACAAGGTGTGCTTCTGCGTGGCGAGGAAGCTACAATGGATATGTACACATCCATTGATTTGGTTATTGAAAAACTGGAAAGACAAATCCATAAGCATAAAACGAAACTGGAAAAACGTTTTAGGGGCGGTGGCTTTAAATCAGAAGCGTTTGCAGCACCGATTGTTCCTGAAAAGATTGATGAGAGTGACGATTATCCAATTGTTAAGACAAAGCGTTTTGCTGTAAAGCCAATGGATGTTCAGGAAGCGATTATGCAGATGAATCTTTTGAATCATGATTTTTTTGTATTTCGTGATGCAACAACAGAAGAAGTCAATGTAGTATATCGTCGTAATGATGGAAACTATGCGTTGATTGAATCTGGTATGTAAAGAAATGACAGGAGCTGCTCCAATGATGGAGCGGCTTTTTTTTGTCTAAAAAAGAGCGTATTCCTGTATTATGTAAAAACACTGAACGTATGGGAACTTTTTATGAAAGTATTTTTTGACTTCTATCGTATAGTTTGATAAAATCGTAAGATAGACTTAGTAGTGGAATGAGAAGAATTTGAGGAGTGGTACGTTTGCTGGGATTCATTAAAAGGTTCTTGGGTGATAATAATGACAAAGAAATAAAACGGATGCGGGAAATCGTTGATCAAATCAATACATTTGAAGCTGATCTGCAAGGAATCAGTGATGCGACACTCGCTGGAAATACAGATAAATTCAAACAGCGTTTAGCAGATGGGGAAACACTGGATGATATTCTGCCGGAAGCTTTTGCTGTTGTAAGAGAAGCATCGCGACGTGTACTGGGTATGCGTCATTTTGATGTACAGATGATTGGCGGGATCTGTCTGCATGAAGGTAAGATTGCTGAAATGCGTACTGGTGAAGGGAAGACGCTTGTGGCGACACTGCCGACTTATTTGAATGCGCTGACGGGCAAGGGCGTACACATGATTACGGTAAATGATTATCTGGCAAAGCGCGATAGCGAATGGATGGGCAAGCTTTATCGTACACTTGGGTTGTCGGTTGGTCTGGTTAAGCATGATATGGATTTCCCAGAACGCAAATTTTCGTATAGCTGCGATATTACATTTGGTACGAACAATGAGTTTGGTTTCGATTATTTACGCGATAACATGGTTATTTATCAGGACCAGATGGTACAGCGTGATTTGAATTTTGCAATTGTCGATGAAGTGGATAGTATTCTCGTTGATGAAGCGAGAACGCCGCTTATCATCTCTGGTCCGGGAGCAAAATCGACAGAAATGTATGCAGTTATGGCGAAGGCTGTAGCGCCACTGAAAGAGGAAGTCGATTACAAGCTTGATGAAAAGCAAAAGGCTGTATCGCCAAATGAAGAGGCTGTAGCCAAGGTAGAAAAGACGCTTGGAATAAAGAATCTCTATGCACCGGAAAATGTTGAAATGTCACATTGCTTTACGGCGGCACTTCGTGCTAAAGCGCTCATGAAGCGCGATCGCGATTACGTTGTCCGAGATAATGAAGTTGTTATCGTCGATGAGTTCACGGGTCGTCTTATGGTTGGACGGCGCTATTCAGATGGTCTGCATCAGGCGATCGAAGCAAAAGAGGGCGTAAAGATTCAGCGTGAATCACAGACGCTTGCAACGATTACGTTCCAGAACTACTTTCGCATGTATAAAAAGCTTGGTGGCATGACAGGGACGGCAAAAACAGAAGAAGATGAATTTCTCAAGATCTACAAGCTGCCAGTTATCGTTGTTCCAACGAATAAGCCGGTTCTTCGTGAAGACTTTCCGGATATTATTTATAAGACGAAGCAGGCCAAGTATAGAGCTGTTGCCAATGCAGTTGCGGAAGCGCATGCGAAAGGACAGCCAGTACTTGTTGGTACGACTTCAATTGTACAGTCCGAAGAACTTAGTGATATTTTGACAAAAAATGGTGTTCCACATAATGTACTTAATGCAAAATTCCATGAAAAAGAAGCGGAAATCATTAAGGATGCAGGCCAAATGGGTGCTGTTACAATTGCAACGAACATGGCAGGTCGTGGTACGGATATTGTGCTGGGCGAAGGTGTTAAGGAAGTCGGTGGACTTCATATCATTGGTACTGTACGCCATGAAGCGCGCCGTATTGATAATCAGCTGCGTGGCCGTGCCGGTCGTCAGGGTGATCCGGGATCATCGCGCTTCTATTTGTCACTTGATGATGATCTTATGCGTCTCTTTGGTTCAGACAACATTTCGTCGATCATGGATAAACTTGGCATGGATGAGGATGATCCGATCGAACATAAGCTTATTACACGTTCGATTGAATCGGCTCAGAAAAAGGTCGAAGCACGTAACTTTGATATGCGTAAAAATGTACTTGAATATGATGATGTTATGAACCAGCAGCGTGAGGTTATCTATGGACAGCGTCGTCAGGTGCTCACAGGTGATAATCTTCGTGAAAATATTATGGAAATGGTCAAACAGATTATCCATACTGAAATGGATCAGTATGCAAATGAAAAGCTTTATCCGGAAGAATGGACACTTGACGGTCTTATTGAAGATGCAGAAAAAATCTATGCACCGCAGGGTAAGCTTGTAAAAGCAGAGCTTGAAGCGATGAATCGTGATGAACTGCAGGAAACACTGGAAAAGGCAGCTGAAGAAGGATATCGTGCGCGTGAACTCATGTTTGGTGAGGAAAACATGCGTGAACTGGAAAAGGTTGTTATGCTTCGTGTAGTTGACAGCAAATGGATGGAGCATCTTGATCATATGGATATGCTGCGTGAAGGTATTAATCTGCGTGCTTATGGACAGCGTAATCCGCTTGTCGAATATAAGATAGAAGCATTTGATATGTTTGAGGAAATGATTGCACATATTCAGGAAGATATTGCAAAGCTTATGTATCGTGTAAGCATTGTAACGAAGGAACAGCAGCAGCTGGAAGATCATCTTGCAAATGCGAAGGCTTCACATGGCGGAGATGAGGAAGCTGCTGAAAAAAAGCAGCCGGTGCATAAAAAAGATACGATCGGTCGCAACGACCCATGCCCATGCGGCAGCGGGAAAAAATATAAGAATTGCTGTGGTAGAGACAAATAGGAATGGATGTGTTAAAATGCTGGAAGACTTACGTGTAACAATTGTAGCTTTGAGAAAGAAACTTGACGAAATGGGGTTATCTCTTTGACGTCGTTCACAAAGAAGATAAGATAGCAGAACTTGAATATAAAATGGGTGAGCCAACTTTCTGGGATGATGCAGAAAAAGCGCAGAAAATCAATAAAGAGCTCAATGATATAAAAATTAGTGTTGATAAATATAAGGCACTTGCGGCAAAGGGCGAAGATATTCAGACGCTTTGGGAAATGGGCATGGAAGATAAAGATGAAAGTGTCTGTGCCGAAGTTGAAAGTGAAATCAAGAGTGTTACGCATGCAGTTGAACAACTGGAGCTTGAGGTTCTTCTTTCGGGTAAATATGATGCAAATGATGCAATTCTTAATCTTCATGCCGGTGCCGGCGGAACAGAAGCGCAGGACTGGACACAGATGCTTCTGCGTATGTATGGGCGTTGGGCTGAGCGCAGCGGATTTACGGTAGAAACCGTCGATTTGCTGCCAGGTGATGAAGCTGGCGTGAAGTCAGCGACACTAATGATTAAAGGACATAATGCTTATGGCTATCTCAAGGCAGAAAAAGGTGTACATCGTCTTGTGCGCATATCGCCATTTGATGCAAATGCGCGCCGCCATACATCTTTTTCAGCTTGTGATATCATGCCGGATATTGAGGATGATGCAGATCTTGAGATCAATATGGCAGATGTGCGTGTTGATACATACCGCGCAAGCGGTGCTGGCGGACAGCATATCAATAAGACAGACTCGGCTGTGCGCATGACACATATTCCGACGGGTGTTGTGGCACAGTGCCAGAACCAGCGTTCACAGCTGCAGAATAGAGAACAGTGTCTGCGTCTTCTGCGTGCACGTCTTTTTGAGCTGGAAGAGCAAAAAAAAGCGGAAAAGCTTGCTGCTATTGAAGGTGAACAGCAGAAAATAGAGTGGGGCAGCCAGATCCGCTCGTATGTGTTTCATCCGTATAATATGGTCAAGGATCATCGGACGAATGCAGAAACGGGAAATACGCAGGCTGTCATGGATGGTGACCTTGATATGTTTATTGAAGCATATCTGAGAGCCAAAGCAAACCATGAATTGTAAGAAATAGCAAAGGGACGGCGCGTTCTGCGTCGCTCCCTTTCTTTGAGTGAAGCGGGTGATATTTTGTTTAAGGGCTTGACTATTGTTTCGATATTCTTCATAATATTAATCGTATTTAGTCAGACTGTTTTGCCGCCATTGGTTTCAAAGACTGCAGAAACACGGCTGCTTACGGCGACGCATGCGGAGAAGGCGGATGTCAATATATCGACATCACCAGCAATTTTATTTCTTTTGGGACAGATCGATCATATTGATATGACAGCAGAAAATGCAATGATTGGTCAGGTTCGTGTAAAAGAGCTTAGGCTCAAAGGTGAAAATGTCCATATTGATATTCGGTCGTTTGTGCAGGATGGCGGTGAAGTTGTTCGTTCAGCTGATAAACTTGAGCTTACAGGAATTATTGGTGTAGAGAATCTGACAGATCTATTGACAAGAAAAGTCGATAAGCTGAAGGATGCTGAAGTCACGATTACACCCACTGGTGTAAAAGTAACGGGGAATATTTTAATTGCCGGACGAAAAGCGGACGTGAGTCTTGAAGGAACAATTCTTGGTGAGGATGGCGCTGTTTATTTTCATATGACAAAACTCAATATTCACAATGCGATTTTGGGCAAGGCTGTTATTAGTAATTTTTTTGGGGATATCTTATTGACAGATTTAAAAGTTTTGCCGTTTAAGGTAGAGTTGGATGATGTTGTACAAAAAAATGATGAGGTTGTGATTACGGCTAGTTATCATAATAAGTAATCGACAGGACAGAGCAGGAAAGTCTGCTTACAGAAGCATTAAAACATGCTAGAGAAAAGTTCATGCATAAGGTGGGAAATAAATTGAAGATTTTCAAATACAACCGATGTCTTATTGCTTTTATCATTCTGGGGGTGATAGCAGCATTCATTGTTGATGTACAACGTTATTATGTTGAAAAGAATAATATGACAGTAGATTTAGCTATTGACTATGAAGATCTTGTGACGCTTGCTGAAACTGAAGGGCAGCCGGTTGAAAAGGTTTTATTACAGGCAAAGGATGCAGGGCTTACATCGCTGGCTGTCTATGAAACGACTTTTAAGAAACTCAATGCGAACGGGAAAGTGAGTGCGACACCCGGCAGTGAGATTTTGCAGCAATATCATAATGGTTCGCTGACGAATCCTGCATGGCAGGAACTTGCTGCAAATGGTAAGATTGTTGGGACGAAGGTTTATGTAACAGGGAATGATCCTCAGACCTTCAGGGAAGTAAAAGAAGATCTTATGCGCCGTCTCGGTGCAGATCGTGTGACATCTATGCAGGTGGGACGCGAAGAAGTTCTTGAACTTAAGGCAAACTATGAGGCTTTGTTAAAAATGAATCTTGGTATGCCGACAGATGAAATGAAGGCAGTAAATGCTGCTGGATTCTATGTTATTGCCCGGCCAAGCAACTATTTGTTTGCGACAAAGGAAGATGTGGAATCTGTCTTTAAACGTCTTGCGGGGATCAAGGTTTCTGAAATGATTTTTTCCGGTGCAGAGGTTTTGGGAAATCCCAAAGAACTTAACACGACGGTACAGGAACTTAAACAGCATAACATTACACTTGGTATGATTGAAGCAACAACACAGCTGCAGTTCTATAAGCAGAATGGTCTTATGGAACTGGCAAAAGGACTTGACTACAAGGCGGCGCGTCTTTATGCAATACCGAAAGATGAACAGCCAAAACTCAAGCAGTCGGTTGCCATCGAACGCTGGTCGAATACAGATGAAGAA